>JAIXVE010000205.1 GCA_027483175.1 Verrucomicrobiaceae bacterium
GCCGCCGTCACCCTCCCCGCAGGCCTCACCCGCGGCAAGGAATACGCCGAACTCATCTGGCCCATCAATATCGCCGTCGCCCTCATCTGGGTCGTCTTCGCTATCAACTTCTTCTGGACCCTCAAAAAGCGCAACGAGCCCAGTCTCTACGTCGCCCTCTGGTTCTACATCGCCACCATCGTCACCGTGGCCATGCTCTACATCGTCAACCACCTCTCCCTCCCCACCAGCCTCACCCACAGCTACCCCATCTTCGGCGGTGTCCAGGACGCGCTCGTCCAGTGGTGGTACGGCCATAACGCCGTCGCCTTCTTCCTCACAACTCCCATCCTCGGCATCATGTACTACTTCATGCCGAAGGCCGCCGGTCGCCCCGTCTACAGCTACAGGCTCTCCATCATCCACTTCTGGTCCCTCGTCTTCATCTACATCTGGGCCGGACCCCACCACCTCCTCAATACTTCCCTCCCGCGCTGGCTCCAGATGCTCGGCATGCTCTTCAGCCTCATGCTCTGGGCCCCCAGCTGGGGCGGCATGCTCAACGGTCTCCTCACCCTCCGCGGCGCATGGGATAAACTCCGCACCGACCCTGTCATCAAATTCTTCGTCGCCGCCATCACCTTCTACGGGATGTCCACCTTCGAAGGCCCGCTCCTCTCCATCCGCGCCGTCAACGCCCTCTCCCACTACACCGACTGGACCATCGGCCACGTCCACGCAGGCACCCTAGGCTGGAACGGCTTCATGGCCGCAGGCTTGTTCTACTGGCTCGTCCCAGTCCTCTGGGGCACCAGACTCCGCTCCATCCCAGCCGCGAACATGCACTTCTGGATCGGCACCGTCGGCATCCTCCTCTACGTCGCCTCCATGTGGGCCAGCGGCATCACCCAGGGCCTCATGCTCAATCAGCTCAACGCCGAAGGCACTCTGCCAAAATACGAATTCGTCGAAACCCTCGAGCGCATCAAACCGCTCATGATCACCCGCACCGTCGGCGGCGGCCTCTACCTCATCGGCTACGTCGTCATGCTCTGGAACCTCTTCGCCACCATCCGCACCGGCAAACCAGTCACCGACTCCCGCGAGGTCTACGTCGAACCCAAGAAACACGACTCCATGCCATGGAAGGAAGTCTTCCTCAATGACCCTATCCTCTACACGGTCCTCGGCATCTTCTTCTGCTGTCTCTGGTTCTTCCTCCCCAGCTACGCCAACGTCGGTGCCCTCGCCGGCGGCATCGCCCTCACCATCAAAGGCATCGCTCGCTTCAAAGCCACCCACCAGTCGTGGTCGTTCTGGTACGAGAAACTCCTCGAGAACTTCCTCCCCTTCACCGTCCTCACCTTCATCGCCGTCGCCATCGGCGGTCTCCTCCAGATCATCCCCACCGTCATCGTCAATCGCGGCGATCGCATCGAGGGCCGCATCCAGAAGCTCTACACCCCACTCGAACTCTGCGGCCGCGACATCTACGTCTCCGAAGGCTGCTACAACTGCCACTCCCAGATGATCCGTCAGATGGTCCCCGATGTCCTCCGCTACGGCACCGGCCGCAGAGACGACTACAGCCACCTCGGCGAATCCATCTACGACCACCCGTTCCAGTGGGGCAGCAAACGCACCGGACCCGACCTCGCACGCGAAGGCTCCAAACGCGACTACACATGGCAGGTCATCCACCTCCGCAACCCGCGCGACATGGACCGCAACTCCACCATGCCCAACTACCCATGGCTCTTCGATAAGAAAGCCGACATCGACGCCCTCCCCGGCAGAATCGCCGCCCAGCGCACGCTCGGCGTCCCCTACGAACCCATGACCGCCGACGTCATCAAGGACAAGGCCCGCGCTCAGGCCATCGAAATCAGCGCCGTCCTCAAAGGCCAGGGCCAGCTCGTCGAACCAGACCGCCAGATCATCGCCCTCGTCGCCTACCTCAAGGCTCTCGGCTCATGGGAAGAAAAACTCCCCGCCACTGACAAGTCCGACGATCGCCCCAGCATCACCCCCGGCAACCCGGACTCCCACCGCCCCGTCGCCGCCATCCCCGCACCAGTGAACTAACCATCACCCACCCACCCTATGTTCCGCCGCCTCAATCCTGAAATGTGGGAATGGCAAAGCATCGCCAGCATCGGCGCCTTCGCCCTCACCCTAGCTGTCTTCCTCTTCTTCATCGTGCGCGCCATGCGCCTCAGGAAGGACGTCGCCAGCCACATGGGCAACCTCCCGCTCGACGACGAACCCTCAGCCGCACGCGACCATGAATAACGAACCCTCCGCCCACCACGGCACCCAACCCGTCGACCCCAACGCACCCGTCCTCCGCCCCCACGTCTACGACGGCATCCAGGAATACGACCAGAAGCTCCCCAACTGGTGGCTCTTCACGTTCTACTTCGCCATCGCATGGTTCGTCCTCTACTGGTTCCTCTACTACAACCTCGGTAAGTTCCAGACCGACCACGACCGCGTCACCTCCCAGATCGACGCCATCAATCAGGTCAAAGCCAAGGAACTCGAAGCCATGCTCGCCAAACTCGACGACAAGGTCCTCTGGGAATGGAGCCGCAACCCCCAGATCGCCGATCAGGGTGCCGCCACCTATCAGAAACTCTGCGTCACCTGCCACGCCCCGGACCTCAGCGCCACGCTCGCCGGCGCCAAACTCCCCGGCCTGCCCCTCAATGACGCCGAATGGAAATACGGCGCCAAACCCATGGACCTCTTCAAGATGGTCCAGAAGGGCTCGCCTGACAAAACCCAGGCCGTCCAGATGCCCCCATGGGAACAGGTCCTCTCCGCCAGCGACATCGCCAAGGTCGTCGCCTTCGTCCTCAGTCACCACAAGGAACCAGCCACCTCCGATCCTCCCAAGGTCTCCGCTAACTGACCCACCCATCTCCTCCTCTCGGCCCGCCCCGGATTCCTTCCAGGGCGGGCCTTTTGCTGTCCCGGCATCGCCACCCCTCAACCCGCTCCCGCCCGGAACACTCACTCTCCGACCGAAGTCGGATACCGCTCCGGCAGATCAATGCAATCATCCCAAAGCTTTCATCAAGCCCGCCAACTCAGGCTCGATCATCCTAACCGCTCATGAAATCATCCCTCGCCCAACACCCGCGCTGGTCCCGCTGGCTCGCCGCTGCCTTCGCGCTCCCCTGCCTCGCGCTCGTCTCGACCGCCTCCGCTCAGTCCGTCAATTCAGTCACGCTCCCCCTCACCAACGGCTACATCTACGACGCCGACGGAGTCGACAGCGACGCGCTCACCAACCGCCACCTCGTCTCCGGCAGCGCCAGTATCACCCTCCCCGCAGGCGGCACCTACCGGGTCCTCTTCGACATCCTCAACCAGCGCAACTTCAGCGTCGGTTCCGCCACCTCCCCCATCTCCACCTACACCCCCAACGTCGCCTTCTCGGTCTCAGGCTCCATCAACCCCTCCAGCCGTCTCCTCCCCCACGCCGACCACACGCTCCAGGCCCGCCTCCAGCAACTCAACGGCACCAACTGGGTCACCCTCGACACCAGCACGTCCGTCCCGCGCCGCTACTGGCACTTCACCAACACCGTCAACGTCGACGGCCCAGTCAACGTCATCCCCACCGCCGACTCCGCTAGCTACGCCCGCACATGGATCCTCGACTCCATGCCCGCCGCCGCCACGCTCCCCGTCCCCGTCAATTACACCATCCGCCGCTACGACGCCTTCGCCTCCGCTCCCGTCGACTTCGGCATCAATGTCCGCGTCTCCTACGAACTCAGGGACGATCTCGACAATCTCATCCACTCCGGCTTCCAGGACGCCACCATCCCCTGCCCAAGCCGCAGCACCCAGCTCATCAGCGGCATCCCCATCCCCATCGCCTCGGAAACCACGGGAACGTTGACGCTCGCCATCAACCCTCCCTCCCAGCTCTCCAGCGCTTCCCGGCTCTACTCCGTCACCGCCACCATCTCCCACATCGAAAGCGGCGGCGTCTACACCACCGCCAATTCCCTGACGCTCCCAAATCAGCGTCTCCTCCACTACAACGGCACGCTCACCTGCGGTCCCATTTCCACCACGTTCAACAGCATCACCAACAACCCCACCCCCAGCACCGTCGCCGTCCCCTACGTCTCCGCCCCGCTCGCCATCGAGCAAGGCGCAGGCTTCCTCGCCCAAGGCTACACTTTCGGCCCGCCTACCGGTCTCTCCAGCTTCCGCCTCCACGACGACGGCCACGCCGAACTCGTCATCGGCACCATCGCCGTCAATGGCCCGCTCCTCGACTCGGACTCCATCGGCAATGTCAGGTTCTTCCGTCTTCCCATCACGCTCTCCCCGGGCGGCGCTTCCGCCTCCATCGTCGCCACCCTCCCCGCCGGCGTCGGCTACTCCAGCTCCGCCTCCGCCCCCATGCTCGACTCCGGCGTCGCCTTCACTAACGTCGCCCTCTCCCAGAATCTCGACCCCACCGCCTCCTCCCTCACCAATTCCACTCCAGTCTTCGTCTCCGAGGAAACCAAACCGGTCCGCATCGCCGTCTCCCAGATCACATGGGTCCCCGCCGCCAGCCGCTTCGACCTCACAACCACCGGCGCTTCCGCCGTCCGTAAACCGCTCCTCGATCTCCTCAACGCCGCCACCGTCAACAACGCGGCCATGAAGAAAAAGCGCTCCAACGACCACTGGTGGAACGGTCTCGACGGCACCGCCTCCGCCGTCTCCATCAAAGCCACCGCCTCAAACGGCGGCCAGTTGTCCGCCTCCTTCGGCCTCACCTCAGGCAACGCCTTCACCACTCACCTGCCCTACGACGTCAATCTCTCTCCCCAATCCGCCAGCACCGTCACCGTCGCCGACGACCTCATCTCCCCTTCCTCCACCCTCGCAGGCGTCCAGTCCACCTCCATCCGCTACGAACAAACCTGCGACGAACCTGACAATTGCGCCGGCGGCACTTCCTACTCGACCCAGCAACTCGCCTTCACCACCAGCAATCTCAACATCACCCCCGACGGCGGTCTCCACGGCGCAGTCACCATCTCCACAGGCGGCCTCCTCAGCTGGGGCTTCGTCGACTCCATCTCACGCAACGCTCAGAACGTCGACACTCCCTTCCAAACCGGAAACTTCTACGCCTCCGGTCACTTCATCCGCGGCAACGATAACAACCTGACTCCCGATCAGGCCCCCTCCGTCATCTCCCTCCAGGGCCGCATGCCCGCCGCCCTCGCCACCACCGAAAAACCAGGCACCCCCGCCTACGACGCCGGCCTCGCCGATTACCCGGGCCTCAACTACCGCGTCACCCAGGGTCAGCAGGGTCTCTCCTATCTCTGCGGCATCCCCGTCGGCTTCGGTCCCTTCAATCTCAAAACCCGCAGCAAATACTACGCCCGCTTCTCCGGCGTCTCCGGCATCCACGACGCCGTCAACGGCACCTTCCCCTCCAACGCCACGCTCTTCGGCTACAACTTCACGTTCTCCAACTACGGGCTCTCGTTCCTATCCAACCTCAACGTCATCTCCCGCACCAGCGGCGAGATCGTCGTCCCCGCCCCCTCCAACTTCCAGCTGCCCATGGAGAAGATCAGCTTCACCTGCCGCGGCAGCATCAAGGAAGCCAAGGTCGCAGGCTCCGCCACCTCCAGAGAACTCGACTACTGGAACGTCGACTTCCGCCCCCTAGCCATCCGCTTCCTCGCCGACAACGCCTGCAACCCAGCAGACTCCCGCCTCGTCGTCGCCATGGAAACCTCTGCCGCTCACCTCAATGAACCGCTCTTCGGCAAAGTAGGCTTCCACCCCAACGGCCAGATCATCCGCCCATCCGACAACTACGCCAACATCACTTCCGAATTCGCCCTCCCCGGCAAATTCTCCTTCAACGGCCCAGGCACCGAAAAATACGAAATTGTTGGCGTCCGCGGTGCCTACCTCAACCACGCCGCCTCCCACCCCTCAGGCCCAGGCTTCTGGAACATCGCCGCTTCCGTCAACGTCCCCTTCTTCGAAGACCTCAAAACCCACGTCCACTTCTCCGGCGACGCCGACGCCACTTCCTCCCCAGTCTACATCATGGGCGGTTGGGCCAAACCCGGCTCCGGCACCCCCACCCGCGGCTGGGCCACCGGCCCCAACGGCTTCGCTAACTTCTTCACCAGCGAATCCTTCGACCTCGCCCACGATGGCTTCCCTGTCTCCGTCGGCCTCCCCACCTACCGCAATCTCAGCGAAGCCAACGCCCCCAACGACGAAAGCTACCTCTGCCGCGCTCAGCAGTCATGGCTCGACGCCGTCAACTTCGACTACCCGCTCGACTGGTCGTCCTCCGGCCGCAGCTTCACCGGCCACCGCGTCCACAAAAATGACCTCTTCGTCCTCAACGTCGAACACCAGGTCGACTGGCTCACCGGCGAAAATGCCAAGATCAGCTTCGGCGCTCAGTACGATGGTCTCCCCAAAATCCACGTCGCCAACTTCTTCAACAAACACGCCGACCAGGCCCTCAAAGACATCCAATCCTTCGTCCACGCCACCTCCGACAACGTCTTCAACAAATTCACCGGCGGCGTCGACGACCTAGCCGAAATGCTCAACGACCAGGTCGACGGTCTCGTCGACGGGGTCCTCGACAAAGGCATCGACCAGTTCCACGACGCCTTCTGCCAGGCCATCCAGAACGCCCTCAATCAGGTCGGCCCCAATACCTGCCAGCAGGTCATCAATCAGTACATCCGCAACGGCCCGCTCAAAAGCGCCCTCAACAACATCGCCTCCGCGGCCAATCAGCCCACCAGCATCCTCAACGCCATCGATCAGCGTCTCAACTCCGCCGATCAGTCCATCGCCGCCATCACCGGCCAGCTCGCCAACGGCAATCCCTTCCCCAATTCCATGCTCGGCGACCTCAATCAGGCCGGCAATAACATCAACGCCTTCGTCATGGCCCTCATCAGCCAGCACCTCGGCAATGTCGCCCAGAACGTCGGCGTCAACTCCATCTCCAAGCCCATCCAGGACCTCGTCAACGGCGCCAAACCTCAGCTCAATCAGCTCGTCAATCAGCTGAAATCCATCCAGCAGTCCATCAAACAGATCCGCGACCAACTCCAGCAGACCGGTGCCATCGTCCAGCAGATCCAGCAGATCGTCCAGAACGCCGCCAACCAGATCAACGCTACCTGCAACGAGGTCGCCGACGCCCTCGAAAAATACGTCTGCTCCATCCTCCAGCAGGACATCCCTAACTTCATCAACCTCAAACACAAGCTCCGCGACACCCTCAAACAGAAGCTCAAGGACTTCCTCTACGCCAAAACCTTCATCGCTGACATCCACAAGGCCATCAAAGACAAGGCCTACGAAATCAAAGCCGCCTACGACGAAGCCATCGACTCGGTCTTCGCTCAGATCCGCCACATCGTCATCGGCGTCGTCGGCAAGTACATCGCCGACACAGAAGGCAAGATCAATAAAATGATCGGCGGCATCGGCGAGAAAATGGGCGCAGGCAAAATCGACGGCTTCGCCCACATCACCGGCAATTCCATCAAGCTCCTCCGCCTCGACGCCGAATTCTCATGGAAGGTCCCCGAAGAAATCCGCTACAACGGCTACCTCCAGATCAAGGAACTCGACTCCACCGGCCCTAACGGCTGCTCACCTCCCGGCCAGCCTCTCACCGAGGTCACCTGCGGCGCTCTCAATATCCCCCTCAAGTGGATCTCCAAAGGCGTCAAAGCCAACGTCGGCGGCCGCTTCACTTTCCAGCGGTCCGAAGGAGTCACCCTCCCCCTCGGCTTCGGCGGCAGTCTCGAAATGACCGAAGGCGAACTCAAATTCGGTAACCTCCTCGTCCAGAAATTCGCCGCCGCCGCCATGTTCGGCATCGATAACCCGCTCACCGCCAATACCAACGAACTCGAAGCCTATCTCGCCGCCAACGTCGGCGTCAAATTCGACAACTACAAACTCGGCGGCGCTCTCTTCCTCGGCCGCACCTGCACCCTCGACCCCATCGTCATGGTCGACCCGGACGCCGCCGCCATCGTCGGCACCCCACCCTTCACCGGCGGCTACTGCTACGCCGAAGGCTGGTTCCCGCTCTACAACGGCGGCAAGGTCTTCAACCTAACGATCGGCGCAGGCGTCGGCGTCTTCTACTTCGCTGAAGGCCCCACCTACGGCGGCCGTCTCATGGGCGCTGTCAGCGGCGAAGTCCTCAAACTACTCCAGGTCACCGGCCGCATGGACCTCATCGGTCTCAAATCCGGCGACGACTTCCGCTTCCGCGGCACCGGCAAGGTCAGCGGCTCCATCGGCCCCTGCGACGCCTGCGTCGAATTCTCCAAGGGCTTCCGCGCCACCTACCTCAACAACTCATGGGACCTCGACCTCGTCGACTGATCCAGCACCCCCCAGCAACCTATCATCTCTCTCTTCCCATGAAACGCTTCCTCCTCTTCCTCTCCGCCGCCCTGAGCATCGTCTCAGCCAAGGCTCAGGACGCCTTCGATAAAATGGTGTACTGCACCGGCACCACCGCTCAGTCCGGCTCGGATCTCTGGGCCTACGTCCTCTTCCAGCCGGTCAAACTCGACCTCCTCGACGGCAAAACCCTCGCGGTCTATCAGCAGTCCGGTTCATCTGGTCCCTTCGCCCTCAAAAGCGTCATCGCAGGCCCCCAGTCAGACCCCTCCGTCATCAAGCCGCTCCTCGCCAGATCCCTCCCGCTCGGCCAGGACCTCGCCCAGCTCAATGACTCCATCACCGCCATGTTCCAGGACGCGGTCCCGGATCCCGCCATCCCCCTCGAACGCAAGCTCTCCGCAGTCGTCCAGGGTGCCATCAAGGATCCTGCCAAACGCCAGAATCTCTTCCTCCTCGCGCGCCAGCACCCTGCCATCGCCCTCGTCCTCGGTCAGGCCGCAGCCCTCAAACTCCCTAACCAGGGATCCTTCACCATCGAGGTCCGTCTCCGCTCCGCCGCCGGTCAGGACGACGCCGTCATCGGCCGCGTCGCCCTCAACACCGCCGCCCCGCTCGTCCTCCCAGCTCCCGGCCAGCCGTTCAACGTCACCGACAAAACCCCGCGCGGCCACCTCCACGCCCAACTCCGCTGGGCCACACCCGACACGCTCCGCCAGCTCTCCCTCTCCCAGTACGGCTTCAATGTCTACCGCATGACCGACGCCTTCGTCCTCAGCCGCGGCTACCAGAACAACGCTCCCACCAGAGCCCAGCTCGCCGCCGATGTCGCCGCCGCCAACGCCGTCCGCATCAACCAGCTCCCTGTCCTCGCCGACCGCGACTACGACGCCGCTTCCGTCGCCGACCCCGCCAACACCACGTTCTTCATCGCCGACGACAACAAGGTCTTCGACGGCGGCACCGCCTTCGTCGACGCTTCCAACCACTGGTACTTCGCCACCGCTCGCGATATCCTCGGCCGCGACGGCGCCGTCTCCCCGGGCCGCAAGGTCACCATGTGCGACCGCATCGCTCCTCTCCCACCCACCAATCTCGCCGTCACCAGCGAAACCGACTTCGCCAACGGGACCACCAAACAATGGCTCCGCGTCAAATGGAACACCCCGGAAACCAACGACGCCTCCGGCTTCCTCAAGTACTACATCTACCGCTGGACCAATCCTGACCAGATCGCCGTCAATCAGCGTACGCTCGATCCAGCACCCGCCGCCGCCAACCCCGCCCTCATCGGCACCGTAAACCACGTCGCCGGCACCACCTCCTACTCGTTCGACGACACCGGTCTCCCCGGCTCCCCAGTCCAGCCCGCTAACAACGGCATCTCCTTCTGGTACACCGTCAGAGTCGTCGACAACAGTTCCTGTCAGAACGTCTCCGGCAACAGCGCCCCTCAATTCGGCGTGCTCCGCGACCGCCAGGGCCCTCCCGCCGCCACCGGCGATGTCCTCATCACCTGCTACAGCCCAGCCGCCAAATTCCGCAGCGCCACCCTCATCAACAACCCCACCGCCGACCAGAGCCGCACCCAGATCCACGCGAACATCCTCGCCGAAGCCACCACCCCCGGCCTCGACGAACAAGCCACCGCTGAATTCTGGTACGGCAACACGCTCCTCGGCATCGTCGGCTTCAAAATGGAACCCGGTTCCACCGCCCTCCGCGCCCGTCTCCTCCACGACTTGGATCCTTCCCGCTCCTCCATCCGCGACATCAACTGCTACATCCGCACCGGCTCCGGCAAACGCTCCGCCCTCGCCTTCATGGCCGGCGAACTCTCCCCGACGAACAACGCCACGCAGACCGCCTCCATCATCTTCGACGCCTCGGTCTCCACGGTCAATCAGCCCGCCAGCACCGCCAACGAATGCGGCAATCAGCACGAGCCCTCCAACCCCGCCAGCGACGAACCCAACTACCCTCACGTCGTCTTCGCCCCGCCGCTCACCTCCCGCGAATACAAGATCTTCCGTCGCGTCGACGACGGCGACCTCTCCCTCATCAAACAAGGCACCTACCCGGCCGGCACGCTCGCACCGCAAACCATCCCCGACGACGCCGTCCCAGCCACCGCCGCAGAGGTCTGCTACTACGTCCAGTGCTTCGACGAACACGGCAACCCCAGCCCCATGGCTCTCCTCGGCTGCATCGAAAACTGCGCCCCGCTCCAGGCCCCCATGCTCGCCACCATCGAAGCCACCGGCAATTCCGCTTCCCCCAAAATGAAGCTCCGCTGGTTCTGCCCCCCCGCCGGAATCACCCGCTTCGAAATCTTCCTCCACCGCGCCAGCGGCGATTACACCCTCGCGAACGCCGGGCTCTCCTCCGACAAGGCCGCCCACCCTAACCTCCAACCGTTCAACGGCACCCAGACGACGTACGACTTCAGCATCTTTGAAACCGCGTCCCTTCAGTCCCTCGCCTCGGTCCAGTCCGCCGAACACTCGGTCGAACTCCCCTGCTCCATCGGCGATGTCAGCCGCGTCATGATCCGCGCCGTCGGCAAGGGCGACTTCAACAACCGCTGCGTCGGCCCACTCAGCAATGGCGAGGAATTCTCATGGACCGGCAGCGTCGCCTCCACCGCCGTCGACGTCCCATGGCCCGCACGCCCGATCCCTCCCAATGACTCCGCCGCCTTCCCCGATCTCACCCCCGTCTGGCTCAATCCAAAACGCGCCTCTCTCGGCGTCGGGCTCCCCATCGGCCAGTTCACCATGACCGACCGCTCATGGCTCACCCCGACAGCCCTCGGCGCCAATAGCGAGATCCCCCTGACCATCATCCCAGCCACCGGCTCCGTCGCCTCCATCCTCACCAAAAACGCCGACCTCGCCGCCAAGGAATCCGGCCCCTTCGCCGGCTCTCTCCTGCCCTGCGTTCTCTTCCGCTATCAGGTCCCCAACACAAGGTTCCCAACAGTCTCCGGTGACGTCGTCCAGGTCTCGCCGCTCCTCGAAGACATCGCCCACCAGACCACCGCCTTCCCTCTCATCACCGGCGGCACCGCCCAGGCCCACGTCGTCAAGGACCCGTTCGTCGCCGGCATCGATCTCGCCCCCCTCGATCCGTTAGCCGTCACCGTCCTCGCTCTCGACAGGCAACCAGTCGTCCGCGGCGCTGAATACAAATACCTCTTCGTCCGCTTCAAAGGCCGCACCAAGGAAATCGACCGCATCATCCCAGCCGCAGGCAGCATCACCATCCCCTGACGCTCTCCGCCGCCACCCACGAAGCCCAACCGTCATCACTCCATCCTTCCGATGAAACTCATCACCGCTCTTGTCTCTCTCCTGAACGCCGTCGCCGCGTCCGCCGCCCTCGTTCATGATAGCGGCTCCGAATTCACCTCCTCCGGCGACTTCAACGCCGACGGCATCCCCGACATCGTCGTCGCCACCCGCGACACCGGTATCTTCCGCATCGGCTTCGGCTCCGCAGCCGGCCCGTTCTCATGGAGTCAGCCTCAACCTTCAGGCATGGCACCCATCACCGGCATCGCCGTCGGCAAGGTCCTCTCCACCACCAGCGACTCCATCTTCTTCGCCTCACCCGAAGCCAACCGCATCACTCACGTCACCCCAGCCTCGCCTAACTACAACCCGCTGAGCGACTTCTTCTTCTCCGGAATCGGTCCCAAGGTCGTCGCCGCCATCGACATCCCCGGCGGAAACCCGGCCAACACCGCCCACCTCGACCTCGTCACCGGCAGTGTCCTCAACCCCACCGCCCAATCCTCCTCACTCCGCACGTTCCGCAGCAATGGCTCACCCCCCATGACCACGCTCGGCACCGTCGGCTCCTCCGATCAGTGGATCCGCGCCCTCGCCTTCAAACCCTCCACCGCCGCCGCCGAACTCATCCTCCTTCAGCGCGAATCCTCAGGCACTGAAGCCGCCACCATCTACAGCGTCGCCTCCGGCACGCCCGTCGTTCTCGGATCAATCGGCATCTCCGACCTCGCCACCGGCACCCGATTCGCCTTCGGCAACTTCGATGCCCCTCAAACCGACGTCTTCGCCTCCGTCCCCGGCAGCGCCTCCGTCGTCATCCGCCGCCTCAACGCCGCCGTCAACGGCTACGCCAGCACCATCACCCGCACGCTCCCATCACCCGTTAGTCAGCTCCACGTCATTCACAACGGCGTCACTAGCCAGGTGCTCGTCATTCACTCCTCCGGCAGCGTCGTCATCTACAACTACTCAAACGCCGCAGGCTTCACCGCCGCCTCCTCCCTCAATCTCTCCAACGCCCCGGGCGTCCCCTCCGGCGCCACCATCACCAGCAACGGCAGCTTTCAACTCCTCTTCGCCTCCTCCGCCAGCCAGCCTTCCTCTAACCTCTGGCGCTTCTCCGCCTCCGGCGGTCTCTGGAACAACCTCGGCTCCGACGCTCTCCCCAAAACCAGCGCCTTCTCAGGCATGGCCAATGTCGTCTACCTCAACTCGCCTCCCTTCGTCACAGCCTCTCCTCAGGTCCTCCGTCTCTCCTCCATTGGCGATTGGACCGACTCCGTCATCCTCGCCGGCTCTCCACTCTCCGCCCTCGCCAACTGGCGCGACGACCTCGGTGCCTCGCTCGGTCTCGGCTCCACCTCCCCGCTCAATCTCGGCTCCGCCCCCTTCGCCGCCCAGTCCGCCCTCTACAACCAGTGGCGACCCACCATCTCTCTCTTCTGGCTCGAATCCAAAAACGGCGCCGTCAACGAGGAGGTCACCATCTCCCCCGCCAGCGGCACCTACCGCGAAAGTCAGCTGGTCACCCTAACCTCCCGCTCCGAAGTCAACTCCATCTTCTTCCGCACCAGCCCCACCGCTCCGTTCACGGAATACTCCGCTCCCTTCCCCCTCTACACGGACACCACCGTCGAAACCTACGCCCTCACCAACGGCGCTCCCTCCGCGATCCAGAAGGCCTCCTTCCGCTTCTCCAATCCCCCGCACCAGCAGGACTCCGACAACGACGGGGTCCCCGACTTCGTCGAAAACGCCCTCGGCCTCAACCCTTCCTCCGGCCCCGACTCCGACGGCGACGGCTTCAGCGATCTCGAAGAACTCCTCGCCAACACCAACAGTAAATTGGCTTCTAGCAAACCGGAGCAGCACGACCCCTCCGCCGCCCGCTTCGACATCCACGCCTCCGTCTCCGCCCTCAATGGCCTGACCAATTCCCCGGCCGCTCCGGCCGACGACGAGGCCGTCACCGCCCGCGACATCGCCTCAGCCCAGCTCGGCTCCGCCCCGACCGCCAGCGGCAACGGCACCGCCGATCTCACTGTCCAGCCCGTCGAATCCTCGCTCCGGCTCCTCACCCTCGCCACCCCCGCCAGCTTCCCACTCGTCGGTTCCGCCCCGGACTCCATCCTCGGCCGCGAAATCGTCTCGCTCCAACCCATCCCGGACGGGCTCAGCATCTCCGTCCCCTTCACCTACAACCCCAGCGCCCCGGCCACCCAGGCCGCCGCATGGATCGCCGCCGCCCAATCCGCCTACGCCGCCTTCCAACCCGCCTCCGCCGACGCCACGCTCGACACCACCGCCACTCTCGCCACCATCCTCTTCGAATGGGGCCTCACCGGCATCGCCAGAGACCGCGGGCTCCTAACACCAGACCAGAAGCTCTGCTTCACCAAATGGCGCCCGTCCGACGAATCCGACGCCTCGCTCGCCGCGCTCTCGCCGGATGACCTGCTCTCCCTCGAATCCCCGCCCTCTCCCGCCGAAGCCGCCACTTCCGCCTCCATCCTCGTCCGCCCAGCCTTCGAAGCCCTCTCCAACGCCCTCCGCCAACCCGGAGCCGCCGCCCTCCGCGCCGTCGCCACCGAAGTCTACCGCGTCAGCAGCGCCCTCGGTAATGACTCCCCAGGCCTCTACGACGCCCCCATCGACGCCCTCCGCCACTTCGCATGGAACGGCACACTCCCCGAAGCCTACTTCGAAGAAACGTCCATCAGCACCACCGACGTCGCCGCCGCCCGCACTCTCGCCACCACGCTCATCTCCAGCGCGCTCCAGTGCCGTCCGCTCGTCACCATCAATGTAACGCCCGCTCCCACTCCCGTCCCCGGAGCCACCGCCGTCGACTCCGTCCCCTCCGGCCCTCGCTTCGCCCTCATCGACGATCACGGCCAAGCCTTCAACCTGCCCGCCGCCTTCAGTCTGCCCTCCGGCAGCACCATGACCATCATCGGTTACTCGGACCGCGACGCCATCAACGGGCTCGCCTCCATCGAGGTCGTCTCCGTCCTCGTCTCCTCCCTCGGTGCCCCAAGCCCCGCCGACTCCGACGGCAATCTCCTCCCAGACGCATGGGAACTCGCCTTCTTCGGCGCCATCGGCCAGGACCCCGCCCGCAGCGGCGACGGCTCCCCCTACTCGCTCCTCCAGGAATACCTCGACGGCACCGACCCGGGCTGCGCCACCGATTCCCCAGCCTCCCCTCCCGTCACCATCGGCATCTCCAATGTCCGCATCGCCACCGTCCCCGGTTCCTCCGGCCTCCGTCTCTCCTTCGACTTCCCCGCCACCTACGCCAATCGCATCCGCGCCCGCTTCCTCTCCAGCGAAGACATGAAACAATGGGAAGAACTCCCCGAAGCCACCCTCAGCAGGGGCACCTTCACCCACGACACCACCGTCACCACCCCAAACCGCTTCTTCCGCGCCCAAGTCACCCTCAAATAATCTCTACCCCCCAATTTCATGGCACTGTCTGCTTGCGCCCCGCTCGCTGCATTTGCTACCTCCAAACCTTGCAGTCGGCCCGCTCCGGCGCATCGTGTCCGGAATCAGACCATCAACCATGAAACCCTCCCTCGTCCTCTCCCTCCTCGGAGCCGTCCTCTCGGCCGTCTCCCTCACCGGCTGTCTCGACCCAGCCACCCTCAACGCACTCTCCGGCCCCCAATCCGGCCCAGGCTACTACCCGCCACCTCCACAGTACGGCGGCCGCCCACCCGGCTACTACAATCAGCAGCCCTACTACCCCAATAACAACGGCTACTACGGCAACCACCCAGGCTACTACGACCAGGGCCCCGGCTACTACAATAACAACAACAACCGCCCAGGCCCATGGCAAGGCAACAAATCAGGCGTCTATGACACCGCCTACCGCGCCGGCCAGGACGACTACTACCGCGGCAAGGACAAACACATGACCAATCACAAGAAACTGTACGACTCCAACACCCACGACACCTTCAAACGCGGCTACGAAGCCGGCTACGACGCCGCACGCCGCAAAGGCAAACGCTGACCCACACCCCAGCACCCCTTCCCAAGACCCGCCCCGGCCCCGCCCGGCGCGGGTCTTTTCCTTTCCTCCCTCTCCCCACAAGCATTCCCCTGCCATCCATTCCCCTGCCTCCTCCCTCTCCCCACAACCATTCCCTTGCCATCCATTCCCCTGCCTCCCTCTCCCAACACGCATTCCCCTGCCATCCATTCCCCTGCCTCCTCCCTCTCCCCACAACCATTCCCCTGCCACCCATTCCCCTGCCTCCCCCTCTCCCCACCAGCATTCCCCTGCCATCCATTCCCCTGCCTCCCCCTCTCCCCACCAGCATTCCCCTGCCACCCATTCCCCTGCCTCCTCCCTCTCCCCACAAGCATTCCCCTGCCATCCATTCCCCTGCCACCCCCTCTCCCCACAAGCATTCCCCTGCCCCCCATTCAATCATCCGCCTTGTCGTTGTCCTTGATCACAAACCGAGCCTTCAACGTCGCCACCGGTTTGGCTAGCCCCGCTCCCTCCACGCTCTTCAGAACCTCCGCAAAGTCCTTATAGGCGTCAGGAGATTCATCAATCGGGTACTGGCGGCAGTTGGAAAGGATATCCATCGCTTCCATCCCGGCATCGACCGCCCTCTGATCAAGAGCACGGGCCGCCGCTTTACGACCCATCGCCCGACCCGCCCCATGGTTGACGGACCAGCAGCTCTTGGAGGCCCCGGACTGCGCAACCATCACCACAGAGCCGTCGCGCGGATTTCCCGGCAGAAGAATCGGATGACCGCACTCGGCAAACGGTGTGCCCGCCAGCGAATGATGCCCGCCCGGAACCGCACGGGTCGCCCCCTTCCGGTGCACCCATGCCAGCTGGTTCTCCACGACTTCCTTCCGCGCAATGTTATGACTGATGAAATACACAAGGCGACCCGTGACACCCGGCAGGACTTCCTGAAAGGCTTCCAGCACCAGTGCATTGATCAGCAGATGGTTCACCGTCGCAAAGTTAGCCCCAAGAGCCATGTCGTTGAGATAGGCATCAGCTTCGGGCGTTCCCAGCGGGGCATAAACCAGCTTCTTGTCGTTGGCCGGAAACGGCGTACTCCACTTCTCGAACTTGCGCTCAAGGTCCTTGAACTGGTTCTGCGCCAGCACATTGCCAAACCCGCGCGACCCGCAGTGGCTCAGGAACGCGACATTACGGTCGCGCAGGCCGAAGACCTCTGCCGCACGCTGCACACTCGGGTCATCGGACAGGCGCACCGCTTCGCATTCCCCAAAGTGATTGCCTCCTCCATAGGATCCCAACTGACGCATCTTGTCGTCAAAGTTCCGCATCCGGTCATGCGCAAGGTTCCATTCCATGCGTTCGGCGAGGGCTCCAGTCGTTTCATCGTGCCCCACATGGGCCGCGTCCTCACAACGTAGCGCCCACTCCGGCGGAATCCCCAGCGCACGGCAGACCGCCGCACTGGCACCTTCTGTCACAGCCTGGAATCCCACCGAACGGCTCACCTCACGCGACTTCTTTGCGGAGCGCTGCCCCTGCCCGGCACCCGTCGGCGTGCGTTCCACGATCGCGTTGATCAGCGCCCGGCGAACCGCGCGGTCCAGGATGTGCTCCTCAGGCAGATCCAATTGCAGCAGGCTCATCGAACACTTGATGTCCACGCCCACAGGACCTGGATAAATGTGCGTCGGCGAAACCATGACACAACCAATCGGAGCCCCATAACCAGAATGGGCGTCGGGGTTCAGCACGACGTCAGTGACGCCCGGTGCCATCCGGCAGTTCAGCGCCTGCTGCACGCAAGCGGCATCAAAACCAGATCGGATCGGATCGGTTCCGATCACAGTAATCGGCTTGCCCGAGGAATCAGGCAGCGGGAGAAATCCTTCGGCAGGACCAGTGGAATGGATCGTAAGTGGGTTCATGAAAATCAGATCAGATAAAGATCGGTGACAAAAATGATGAAACGGAACACGCGAATCGAAACCCGCGTTTTGCTCTACCTCTGAGCTACGGCAACCCTGGGGTTTCCGGCAGGATTTGAACCCGCGACCGATGTAGTTTCATCTGCATTCACCGAAAATTCTTGAGAAAAGAGGAACATCAAAAAGTGTGACGACAAGGATTTGGTGGAACATTGCGCTCTACCGCTGAGCTACAGTGCCATCACAGCACTGGAGGGATTCGAACCCCCGTCCGCAACTTCTTCAAAGTGTAGTTCCGCCGGGCATTCGCCACAGACCTTTTGATGATGTCTCCAATTGGATTGAGTTGAGTTTAGTTGCTAAGTAGGCCGACGAGTTCGTTGGAGTGACAGGAATGGTGTAGTCACGCCGGGCATTCGGCCCGCAATGGAAGGCAGCACGGGGCCCCCTTCGCATTCAAAGCACGGTTTCTTCGATGACGCCGACCCAGTGGTCGGCCCGTAGGGTGCCGTCGGCGAACGAGGCGATGATCTCAAAAACCGAGTCCGAAAACCCGCCGATGTTCATCACGTCCGCCCGTTCCGGAGCCTGGCTGCTGGCGTTCGGCTGGATGTCGAGACACACCAGCTTGGCGTTCGGATTCCGCTTTCTGAAAGCAGCCCACTCGATCATCAGCGCCGTGGCCGGACCAGCCTGCCGCCCCGCCCAGGATTCGTTATCCGACACAATCACCACCAGATCCCCATGGGCCTTGCGCCGGTTCATTTCCGCCAGCGGCACCGAACAATCGGTCGCCCCAGGAGGCAAAGCCGCCAGCTTGGCCGCGTTGGTCATCACGCTGTCGCGGGGATTCAGCTCCACCGGGACCAACCGGTCCGTGAAGGGCAGGACTTCCGCCCCGCGGTTGTTCCGCAGGAAGCAGGCAGTCACCAGCGATGCCACATCAAGACACCGCACCGCCGTGGTGGATCCAGTGCGGTGACCAGTGACCGGCGACTGCATGGAACCCGAGACGTCAGGCAGAATCCAGACTTTGCCCGCGATGGACGGCACGTTCTGCGTCGCCGTTTCCATGGCATCCTGTAGCGCCTCCTTCACTTCCCGCGGAACTTCCGCAGAGACGCTGATGAAGGCCGCCAGCAATTGGTAGGGAAACACCCGGGCCTTGCGCACCTTGTCAGGATCACGCAGCCGTTCGGCGATCAGGCGCGTGAGATCAGGGTCAGCGAAGACGCCGTGACGGGCAAAGGTGTTCAGGTTCATCCGCGTGGTCTGCCACGAGGCCGTGCGCGCAATCTGCGCCCAGTGCGCCTGCCCGAGGTCCAGCGCCGTCAGCATCTGAAACGGCACGTCAGGCACTGCCGCGGCATCGCGGGATTCCTTGAATGCCTCGAATGCCTGCACCAGCGGCGGAAGCAGTTGCGCTTCCACCTTGCGGCTGCACAACCATCCATAAAGGGCCTGACGCTGGGGCGATTCGGGCTTCGGGTGCACCATCTTGACCACGTCCGCGAGCGATGGCTTCTGGCCGACGCTGGCGCGGAGCAGTTGATCGTCGGTGCGGGCCGTCAGCCAGCGCTTGACCAGCCGCTTCGGCGCAGTGCCAAGAGACTTGCGGCCCGTCACACCGCTGCGGACAATCTGCACGAAGTTCCGAAGCATTTTGCCATCGTCGATCACGCGGTCGAAGACCATGCGAAGCAGCAAGGGGTCGCGCTGGGCCAGGTGGCCCGCCAGCAGCGCCGGCACGTCCTTCATGAACCCACGCTGCCGCGCAAACACCGCCGTCTTCGCCACAAACTCAGCGTCGCAGGCCGATGCCATCTTCAGCACCATCTCCAACTGCGTCTCCGCACTGGCATAGAAGGTCCCGTTCAGGCAGCCGGTCGCCGCGTATTGGGCAAGCGCCAGTCGCGGCCCGAGCCCGTAGGCCTTGCCTCCGGCCTCATTGAAGGCATCCGCCACAGGGAGGCTGCCGGAGCCGGTCTTGAAGAGCGTTGGGTTCATCGTGGTTTTCCTTTCGTTGGATGTAGCACCAGACAATGCTCGACCCGTGCCAATTGGATTCCTGAAAATCTCATCCCTCCACAACTCGTTCATCATCAATTCCATAAAGATCCCCAAAAAATTCGGACGATTTTTCCGCACCCCGCCGGATCTACAGTATTCTATCTCCATGGATAGTATTTTATCTAAAGCCTCACCCCCGCAGAAACCCCGGGTCGTGCTCGGCCTGCTCGGGACCAAACTCGACGGCATCAAGCACGACGAGCGGTGGACCATGTGGCGGCCTTCCATCGGGGCGGTGATGCAGAAAACATGGCCAGTGGACCGGTTTGAACTCCTCTATGAGCACCGGTTCACTCCCCTCGCCGATTTCGTCATCAACGACATGCGGACCTGCTCGCCGCATACCGAGGTCCGCCCGCAGCTGATCTCACTGGGGGAGAATCCATGGGATTTCGAAAGCGTCTACGACGGGCTCCTGACCTTTGCCGAATCCTATCCATTCGATCCTGACAAGGAGGACTACTTCATCCACATCACCACCGGAACCCACGTCGCTCAGATCTGCCTGTTCCTCCTGACGGAAACCGGCCGTCTGCCCGCCAGACTGCTCCAGACAGGACCGAACCATCGCGCACCCAAGGACAACAAGGCCACCGGCAAGTTCGACATCATCGATCTCGACCTCTCCCGCTACGACCGCCTCGCCACGCGCTTTGCCCGGGAACAGGCCGACGCCCGGGACCTGCTGAAAAGCGGCATCGCCACGAAGAATGCCCAGTTCAATGCGCTCATCGGCATGATCGAGCAGGTCGCCCTGCGCTCGAAGGAACCCATTCTGCTGACAGGCCCCACCGGAGCCGGCAAAAGCCAACTCGCCCGCCGCATCTGCGAACTGCGCCGACAGCGCTGCGGCCTGAAGGGAAAATTCGTGGAAATCAACTGCGCCACCCTCCGCGGCGATTCAGCCATGAGCACCCTCTTCGGCCATGTGAAAGGAGCCTTCACCGGTGCCATGACCGACCGCACCGGGGTGCTGCGCGAAGCAGATGGCGGTCTGCTGTTCCTCGATGAAATCGGCGAACTTGGCCCCGACGAACAAGCCATGCTGCTCCGGGCGGTCGAGGATAAAGCATTCTCTCCGTTCGGTTCCGACAAAACCGTGCAGAGCGATTTCCAACTCATCGCCGGCACCAACCGGGACCTTCACGAACTGGTAAAGCAGCAGAAATTCCGCGAGGACCTCCAGGCCCGCATCAATCTCTGGACCTTCGCACTCCCGGGCCTCGCAGATCGCCGCGAAGACATCGGGCCGAATCTCGATTACGAACTCGACCGCGCTTCCCAGAAACTCGGCCGCAAAATCAGCATGAACCGCGAAGCGCGGCACGCCTTCCTAAAATTCGCACAAAGCCCGGAAGCCACATGGCAGGGCAACTTCCGCGACCTCAATGCCGTCATGATCCGCATGGCCACCCTCGCGGAAAAAGGACGCATCACCGAAGCACTCGTGAAATCCGAAACCGCCCTGCTCCAGTCCCATTGGAACAAGCTCTCCCGGCCCGCCAGCACCCGCACCGACGATGATGCCGCCCTGCTCTCAACCCTCCTCGGCAAGGACTACACAGACAAGTTCGATTCCTTCGACCTCGTCCAACTGGCCCACGTCATCCGCACCTGCCGCCAGTCCCGCACCATGGCCGAAGCCGGACGCCGCCTCTTCTCCGTCACCCGCGCCGCCAAAGAAAAACCCAACGACACCGACCGCGTCAAGAAGTTCCTGACACGATTCGGATTGTCATGGGAATCACTAACCACCTGACCCTCCCGGCGTCGGTCTTTTCCTTCCCACCCCGTCTTCCCCTCCGCGCCTACACGCCCCGTCCCTCCCAGTCCCGCCCCGTCCCGCCCCGTCCCGTAGGGACGACCGGTTAGTAGCCCCGGGTCTCGCAAAGCGATACCCGGGGTTAACGTTCCAAAATCCTCACAACCCCGTAGGGGTTGGCCTTCTCCCCTTCAATCAATCAACTGCACGCCAGTCATCGCAAAACGACACCTGAACTTCTTCGCCCACGCCCGAAATCGCTGGCTGACAATGTGCGGGGAACGCCACACTCCATTGTGCACAACGCTCCACTCTGCCTCACGCATGAAGTCCACTCCATCAAATCCCACCAGATCAGCCCTCCGGTAAGCGATGCCGGGACCCATGTAACCTTGGTCGTCAAAACCCACACTGCCCGTGTGCCCGACTAACGGCTCATTGGTATGCCCCAACTCCGTCCCAGCCATGGCATCCGAGCCATCAAGGGATTCAATCCGCCGTATCCACGGCGACCATGGCGCTGTCACCGTCGCGTCCATCCAGAACGTGCGCTGACAGTTCGGTGCCGGCGGGTCATACACCAGCGGGCGGAATTCAGCCCCAACCAACCCCGCCGCTTCAAATGCCACCTTAAACTCCTCGGTCACCGCAAACACGCAGTAAGTCAGCTCAAGGCAATGACCTTTCCGGCGGGCTTGTTCCTTGGTGCACGAAGCCACCAGTTGTTTACCCTGAAGCGACCGCACCACACCCCCTAGATTGGCGCGCATGCCCATCACCTGCAACCACTCTGATCCGTCCAGCGGAAACGGCGCGCGCTCACGACGGATCGGGAAGAATTTCCCCCGTTGCTCAGGCGTCAAGAGATTCTGGAACACCGGCTCCAAACCCACCTCCGACAACAGACTCAGCGCCTGCTGAAGTTCAGGTGCGGATTCATCAATGGCAACTCCAAGCACCCGATCACTGCAAGCTGCAGGGCGAAGGAACTGACTCAGTATGCCTTGCAGTTCCCTGAACAGACTGCGGTCCTTCAATACTGCAGCTGACGAAACACTGAAGCCACGCCAATCCAGCTCATTTTCAGAGAAAAGTATCTGTATGTGACACGTCATTTTGTCTGATGGTGCTGCCCTCAGCCCACCTCATATAACCCACGCAGCATCACCTGTAAAGCGCCCCGCCTCCGCCACCCCGCCAGCCCCGCCCCTCACCTCCCTCCCCTTGGTCCCATCAGCCCCATAGGACCTATTCTCCCCACAAGCCCTTCGCGTCTCCCCGCCCGCCCCCCTTCAATCAATCAACTGCACGCCATCCATCACAGATCGACCCCCGAACTTCTTCGCCCACGCCCGAAACCGCTGGCTGACAATATGCTCGGAACGCCAAACCCCGTTACGCCCAATAGTCCACTCAGCCATACGCATGAAATCCACTCCATCGAACCCTACCATTTCACGCCTTCGGTAAGCGATGCCTGGACCAAAGTAACCCTGATCGTCAAAATCCAAGGTACCCGTGTGTCCCACCAACGGCTCATTGGTGTGTCCTATTTCGGTCCCAGCTCTGTCTTCCGATCCATCAAGATCATGAATCCGCCTCGACCACGGTGACCATGGCGCAGTCACCGTCGCATCCATCCAATATTTTCGTCTGCAATTAGGTGCCGGAGGGTCATAAACCAGCGGGCGGAATACAGCCCCAACCAACCCCGCTGCTTCAAATGCCTCTTTGAAATCCTCGCTCACCGCTAACACCCGGTAAGTCAGGTCAAGGCAATGACCCTTCCGGCGGGCTTCTTCCTTAGTGATCGCAGCCACCAGTTTTTCACCGCAATGCGACAGAACCCTTCCCCCTCGATTGGCTTGCACGCACACCAGCTGCAACCACTCAGAACCGTCGAGCGGAAACGGCGCGCGCTCACGTCGGATCGGGAAGAATGCCCCCCGTTGCTCGGGCGTCCCCAGACCCTGGAACACCGGCTCCAAACCCGCCTCCGACAACAGACGCAGGGCTTTCTGAAGTTCAGGTGCGGATTCATCAATAGCAACTCGAAGCACTCGATCACTGCCAGAAAGGCGAAGGAACTGACTAAGTATGCCTTGCAGATCCCTGAACAGACCGCGGTCCTGCAATACCGCACATGACGAAGCAACAGAGCCACGCCCATCTGGCTCATCTTCCGAGAAAAACATCGTTATATGCCACGTCATTCTGCCTGATGGCGCTGCCCTCAGCCCACCTCATATAACCCACGCTGGATCACCTGTAAAGCGCCCTCCCCCCCCCCCCCCCCCCCCCCCCCCCCCCCCCCCCCCCCCCCCCCCCCCCCCCCCCCCCCCCCCCCCCCCCCCCCCCCCCCCCCCCC
>JAIXVE010000247.1 GCA_027483175.1 Verrucomicrobiaceae bacterium
ATGGTGAAGCGGGCGGGATGGAAGTTTTGGGGGAGTTTTGGCGCCAGTGCAGCCCGCCTTACAGATGGCATCTTCTGATTCTGTGGGGAGGAAGGAAGATTCAGCCGCTCTGTGGTGGGGGACAGAAACGGGTCTTTTTCCCGATTCCTGTGTTGCTCGTCGGTTGCGAATCCTGATTCGCGCCCTCCTCGCGTCTTGGACTCGGAAAAAATCCCTCGTTCATAAGACGCCATCTGTAAGGCGGACCACACTAGCGGAGCGATGGCGGTGGCGAGGGCGAAGATGGCGAAGGCTAGGGCGGCGAGGGTGGTGGTGAGGGCTGGGAGCCGGGAGAACCAGCGGGATGGAGGGGTGAGGGAGGCGGGAGGAGTGAGGGCTTTGGAGAATCGGGCGGGGGCGGTGAACCAGAGGAAGGCTGGTTTAGCGGCGGGGATGAGGGCGGTGGCGAGGGCGCAGCGCCATGATGCGGGGAGGTACCATGAGTTGCGTGGGGTGGCCCATGGCCAGAACGAGGTGAGGAGGGAGGCGGCGAGGGAGAAGGCGAGGGTGGCGGCGCAGAGTTTGAGGGCGAGGAAGAGACCGTGTGCGGCGGCGATGGCGGAGGCGCGGGAGAAAGAGAGCCACGCGGGTCGGGGGGAGATTGGCAGCCATTGCTGGGGCAGTGGGTCGAGCCACTGGTGGCGGAGGTGGTGGTGGAGAGTGGCCTCGGGCATGAATTCCCAGAGATTGATGCCGAGCCAGAGCCATGCGACGAATTCGGTGGCGGGGTTACCGATGAGGATGAGGAAGGCGACTGGGAGGAGGGCCCAGCGGGCGGTTTTGCGGTCGAAGGAGCGGCGGAAGGCGTCGTGAGTGGCGAAGGCGGCGGGGTCGTGGCAGAGGAAGAGGTCGGGGGACTGGGGGGCGAGGTTTCCGATGAGGGTGCGGAGCCGTGCGGCGGTGAGGGCAGTGGTTAGGGCGGGGGAGGTTGGGTCGGGCGCGGGATCGGAGACTGGTGCGGGGGCGTCGTCGGGTTCCTCGTCATCCCACCATTCGTCTTCGGGGTCGTCGGGGGACCAGAGGGAATCGTTCCAGCCGGAGATGGCGGGAGGGGATTGGAGGGCGGCGGTGAATTTGCGGAGGGTGGGGAGGGAAGCGGCGGCGAGGAGGGCGGTCGCTAGGAAGGACCAGAGGGGAGGCTGGTGCGGGTGGGTGGGCCATGAGAGGAAGCCCGCGGCGGGGATGGTGTGGTGGAGGAAGGAGCCGAGGGGGACGATCCAGCGGCGGCCGCCTGGGGTGTCGATGAAGAGGGGGATGAGGACCATGCCGATGGTGGCGATGGTGGCGGCGGCGACGAGGGCGGCGATGAGACGCGACGGGAGGCGACGGCCGATGCGGAGGATCCACGGGCGGAGGTAGGGGAGGGCGGCGGCGAGGAAGGTCAGGTGGAGCCAGAGGCCGGCGGCGGCTGGGAGGAAGAGCCACCAGTTCCATGAGGCATGGCGGTGGGGAGCGGCGGCACCGTAGATGGCGGTGAGGCCGAGGGCGGCGACGGCGGAGATGGCGAGGGTTTTCGCGATGTTGACGCGGATGAAGGAGAGGGCGCGTTGGGAGAGGAATTCCGGGGCGACGGGGGCCATGAGGAGGGCGTCGGGGAACTGGGGGAGATTGCGGAGGTGGTTGGTAAGGGCGCTGGCGAAGGCGAGGGATGAGAGCGTCCAGAGCCATGCGGAGAGCCCGGTGCAGGCGAGGAAGTCGGCGTGTTTTCCGACGATGACGGGGCCGGCGAAGATGGCGGCGAGGACGACGACGATGGAGATGACGGTGTAGAGCGCGCCGAGGGAGAACGGGTTGTGGCGCGGGCGGCGGTGGGGTCGGGCGGCGGTGCGGAGACGCGCGGCGAGGTCGGCTGGCCAGAGGGCCTTCATGGGGTGCCGGCTGCCAGGATGAGGGATTCGAGGCGGTGGGGGTCGCGGGCGAAGTCGCGGTCCGGGTCGAGGATCTGGATGGAGTGGTGGCCGACGAGGGCGACGGCGTCGGCGAAGGAGGCGGCGAGTTCGGGGATCTGGGTGGTGTAGAGGACTGTGCGGCCGCGGGCGGTGGCGGCGGAGGCTTCGCGGCGGAAGACGGAGAGGCCGCGGGTGTCCATACCGGAGGCGAAGGGTTCGTCGAGGAGCCAGAGGTCTGGGTCGACAGCGAGGAGGGCGAGGAGCGAGGCTTTCCAGCGCTGGCCGCGGGAGAGGGAGGCGCAGGATTGGCCGGCCTGGTTTGTCAGGCCGAGGTCATCGAGCCATGAGGCGACTTTGGATTCGACACCGGGCTGGTCGGCTTGCCAGAGGTGGAGGTGAGCGGCGACATTTTCGAGGATGTCTGTGCCGGGGAAGACTGGGGGGTTGTCGGGGAGGAAGAGGACGCGGCGGCGGAGGTCGAGACGGCCTTGGGAGAGTGGTTCGCCGTCGAAGTGGATTTCGCCGGAGTCCGGTGAGGAGAGGCCGGAGAGCGTGCGGAGGAGCGTGGTTTTGCCTGCGCCGTTGATGCCGAGGATGGCGGTGAGGGTGGCGGGCGGGAGGGAAGCCGAGACGTTAGAGAGGACGAGCGTCCGGCCGTAGCTTTTGGAGAGCTGGTGGAGGTCGACGCGCAAGAGAAGTGAGAAGTGAGAAGTGAGAAGTGAAAAAGGCGTGTTCGGAGAGGGGGACGGGTTGGGAGAGGCTTGTGGGGAGAGGGCTGGTAGGCGCACTCCGTGCGCAGGGAGAGCTGTAATTCTGACAGCAGTCCACGGCCTGCGGCTGCTTGTTCGGCGGGGATCAGTTGGCTGGAGGGGTGATGAGGTAGTCGGTGCGGCCGCGCTGCCATGATTCGACTTCTTCGCGGCTGCCCCATGCGGTGGTTTCGCGGGCGCTGAGTTTGTTGGAGGACGGGCGCGAGCTGGTTTCGCAGCTGGAGAGGAGCGGGGCGGCGATGGTGAGGAGGAGGAGGGCGGCGGAGGCGAGGCGTGGCATGAGGGAGGGGTCAGTGAGGCTTGATAGGGAGGTGAGGCAGGAGGGCGTTGACGCAGGCTGCGGCGAAGAGGGGATCGTTGATGGTGACGTCGAGTTCCACAAGGGGAATGCCTGGGCGGAGGTGCTGACGGATGGCGTTGAAGAGGGCGGCGTCGGCGGCGGGGTCGTGGAAGGGTTGGCCTTCGGTGCTGATGATGCTGATGCCGCGGAGGGGGAGGAGGACGGAGACGGGAGCGGAGTAGGCGTTGACTTTTTCCGCGAGGATTCTGCCGAGGGCTGCGCATTCATCTGCATTGGTACGCATGAGCGTGACCTGCGGATTGTGGTGATAGAACGTGCGGTTGGCGAATTTGGCGGGGACGGTGTGGGGTTCGCCGAAGTTGACCATGTCGAGGCAGCCTGGGGCGACGATGGCGGGGATGCGGGCGTGGGCGGCGGCGTCGAGTCTGGTGGGGCCTGCGCCGAGGATGCCGCCGACGAGTTCGTCGGCCCATTCGGTGGTGGTGATGTCGAGGACGCCTGCGGCGAGGCCGCTTTCGATGAGGGCTTCCATGGTGCGGCCGCCGGTGCCGGTGGCGTGGAAGACGAGGACCTCGCAGCCTGCGGATTCCATGAGGCGCATGGCTTCATTGACGCAGGTGGTGGTGTTGCCGAACATGCTGGCGACGACGAGGTGGCGGTCGGAGGCGGAGTCGGCGGGGAGATCGGCGGCGGCGGAGACCATGCCGCAGATGGCTCCTGCGGCGTTGGTGAAGAGCCGTCTGGAGATGCGGTTGAGGCCTGCGACGTCGACGATGGAAGGCATCATGGCGATGTCTTTGGAGCCGACGTAGGGGGCGGTGTTGCCGCTGGCGAGGGTGGAGACCATCAGCTTGGGGAAGCCGACTGGGAGGGCGCGCATGGCGGCGGTGGCGATGGCGGTACCGCCACCGCCACCGAGGGCGATGATGCCTTGGATGCGGCCTGAGGCTGCGAGGTCTGCGATGAAGGCAGGGAGTGCAGCGGCCATGGCGGCGACCCGTTGTCCGCGGTCTTCCGGGAGGCTGGCGAGGTCCTTGCAGATGGCGGAGCTGGGGATGTCCGGGGTGATCTGCGGTGGGGCGAGACAGCCGGCATCGATGAGCAGGGGCAGGTGGCCCATGCGGCGGATGGCGTCGGCGACGAACGCGTGTTCGTGGCCTTTGCTGTCGAGCGTACCGAGGACGGCGATGGTTGCCATGGCCTTGGGAAGTGGGGGGCGGGGTTACGGGTGGGGGCTGGGTTCAGTAGGGGATTTCGCGGATGTAGATGTTTTTGAACCAGAGGTTATTGCCGTGGTTCTGGAGTTCGATCTGTTCGGCGCGCGGGAGCGGGACCTTGGCGTCCCAGAGGTATTCGAGGCGGGCGTTGTTGACGACGAGCTGGCCGTTGAGCCAGATGGTGGCGCGTTCGCCGATCATGCGGATGTGGAAGGTATTCCATTCACCGATGGCTTTGTCGGCTTTGACGAGCGGGTCCTTGCCCTCGGCTTTGTTGTTCCAGAGACCGCCGGAGCCCTTCTGATTGCCGTGCTGGAACTGGGAGGGGTTGGCGGGGTCCCAGATCTGGACCTGTGGGGCGCCGCGGAGGTAGATGCCGCTGTCGGCGTTGGCGGGGATTTTCCAGTCGACGAAGAATTCGAAGTCGCCGTAGGCCTTGGCGGTGGCGAGGGATTCGCCTTTGCCGGAGAAGACGAGAGCGCCGTCTTCGACCTTCCAGTTGGCGTTCATGATTTCGTCGGCGATTTTCTGTTCGGCGGCGAGTTTGTCTGGTGTGAGGGTGGCGCGGACGTGGGGTTTGTCGTTAGGGCCCTTGAGGAGACCTTTCCAGCCGGTGAGGTCCTTGCCGTTGAAGAGGGCGGAGAAGCCTGGGGGCGGGGTGTTGTCGGGGTTGCCAGGGAGGACGTGGGCGGCGGGTTTGAAGTCGAGGACGCGGAGGGAGCGGTAGGCGACGTAATCGCCGTGGCCGCAGAAGGCGATGTAGCCGGAGGTGCGGGCGAGGCCTGGGTGGGCGTTGCCGTCGACTGGTTTGATGCCTGTGAGGTAGGTATCGGTAATGGTTTCGCCGTTGAGGATGACTTTGACGTGGTCACCGACGCAGATGATCTGTTCGCGGTTCCATTCGCCTGCTGGTTTGAGGAGATTTTTTTCGGATTGGAGGGAACGGGTGGTGCCGTAGACGGAGCCGTGGTATTGATAGGGTGCGAGGCCCTTGTATTTTTCGTGGCGGTCGTCGAGGACCTGGATTTCCATGCCGACGTAGGCGGCGTCGCCCTCGCCCGGGTAGCGGAGGCCGATGCCGTTGTTAGAGCCTGGTTTGAGTTTGAATTCGAAGTCGAGGACGAAGTCGCCGTATTCTTTTTCTGTGCGGAGGAAAGCGCCGGAGGGAGTGCAGACGATGGCACCGTCCTGGACCTCGTAGCCTGAGCCGGTCCAGCCGGAGAGGGATTTGCCGTCGAAGATGGGTGTCCAGTCCTTGGCGGCGTTGAGTTGGGCGAGGGTGGGGCCTGCAGGGGAGAGGTTGAGGGGAGTGGCGTCTTCAGCGGCGATGGCGGCGAGGGACGCGGCGAGGAGGATGGAGGAGACCAGGGAGGTTCGTTTCATGGAGATCGAGTTTGGTTGCGGGGACAAAGAGTGGCGATGGTAGCTGAGCGGGTGTGGGAGGCAAGGATTCCGCGTTACGTATTTTGCGTGGGGAGGATGAAGTGGGGCAGAGGGTGGCCTAGGGGACGTGCTGAGAGCGTGGTGGCGAGTGTCCCGTTTTTCTTTTATTACTCGTTGTAATTCATGGTTTCATGCGATGACGAGAATAGGGTTGCCATGGGGCTTGACACAGGGGGGCGGGAAAACTTAAAGATGGCTGGTTGATCGGCCGCAACCAGCCGTTGGCAGTTATTTTGAAACAACGCAAGACCATGGGAAATTTCAGCAACCCGACACTATGGGCGGCGGCGCAGCGCCTTGCCTTCATTGAGAAGAGTGCCTGGTGGCGCGGAACGGTGAACCGGCAGGACTTGCAGGCGATCTTCGGGGTATCGCTGGCGCAGGCGTCGGCGGACATTCAGAAGTATCATGAATTGAATCCCGGGGCGTTGGTGTACAATTTGAACAAGAAGCGGTATGAGGGGATACAGACGATGAGTGTCCCTGAGGGGTCGACGACGCTGGAGGAGGCGTTGCGGTTGTTTTTCCCTGGTGGGAGCAATGAGCGGGTGAGGTTTGCGGCGTCCGGGATGGCGGTGGCATCGGTGGCGCGGCTGGACATGGTGGCATTGCCGCAGCGGAGCGGGAATCTGGAGGCGATGAGGCGTGTGTTCATGGCGTCGCTGCATGGGTTGAGTGTGCGGATGAGGTATTTGTCGGTGCACGGGGCGAAGGACAGCTGGCGGGTGGTGAGGCCGCATGCGTGGGGTCATGATGGGAACCGGTGGCATGTGCGGGCGTGGTGCGAGACGAGCGGGGAGTTCCGTGATTTTGCGATTGGGAGGATTGTGGATGCGGAATGGCCGCAGGAGGTTGAGGATGAGATGCCGGTGGATAAGGATTGGGAGGAGATGGTGACGCTGAAGTTGAGACCGGCGAGCGGGCTGGATGCGGCGCAGCGCGCGGCGATTGCGCAGGATTACGGGATTGCTGCGAACGGGGTGCTGACGATTTCGGTGAGGAAGGCGATGGAGAATTATGTGAGGGCGAGATTGCACATTGCGCTGAAGGACGGGACGGGGGCGCAGGCGCAGTTGGAGGAAGTGGTCAAGAAGTGACGGGGTATACAGGTACGGCGAGGGGAGATCAGTCGGTGATGCCGCGGTAGCGCCATGGGAGGAAGCCGAGATTTTCGAGGTCTGCGCGGGTGGTGGTGCGTTGGACGACGAGCCAGTGCGGGGGGACGCCTGCTTCGCAGACGTGGAGGCGGGAGTGTTCGGGGTTGGCCCAGCCTGTGAAGAGGAGGACGTGGCTGTTGTGGGTGTTGAGGATATCGCCTGGGGCGAGGAGGTCCCATGAGGGGAGAGGTGAGCAGAGGGAGGGGAGTTCGCGGGTGGAGTAGGAGCGTGGGAGATTCCAGCAGAGGGAGATGAGGCCTGAGCAGTCGATGCCGGTGGCGTGGCGGCTGACGGCGGCGTCGAGGAGACGGCGTTTTTCGGGTGTGTAGACATCACCTGCGGCGAGGCCAGCGGCGAGATTGCGGTCGAATTGTTCCGGGGAGGAGAAGCCGCCCCATTGGTAGGGGAGGCCTGTGTTCCATGAGTTGGGTTGCCACCAGCCGGCGATGGAGTGGTCCGGGTGCCATGAGACGTCTGGGGTATCGACGCGGATGCCGTCTGGGTCGGTGCCGTGGAAGACGTTAGCGGTGGTGGGGAACCAGCGGTGGGAGGCGCAGCGTGCGGCGGTGGCGACGGCGTCGGCGCGGGAGACGGAGGAAGGAGGGGGCGGAGGTTTGTTGGAGAGTCTGGAGGAGGAGCAGGCGGTGAGGGCGAGGGTGGCGACGTTGGCGAGGGCGGTGGCGAGGCGGGAAGCTGTGTTGGGTGTCACTGGTGGGGTGGGGGGATGCGGCGGGCGGCTTCGTCGAGGAGGGCGCGTTCTTTGCGGGAGAGACTGGAGGGGCCGTGGGTGTGGAGTTTTTCGAGGAGCGGGTCGATTTGGTCTTTGAGGAAGCGGTCGAGGGGAGCGTGTGGGGGAGGTGGTTGGGATGCGGTGTGGCGGCGGGCGCGGAGGTGGTCGAGGGAACGGACGTAGGACCATCCGGTGAGGAGTGCGCCGATGTGGACGAGATGCGCCTGGGAGTGGAGGGCTGGGATGTCCGAGGCGGCGAGGAGGCGGGAGGAGAATTCGAGGGCGATGTTGGCGAAGAGGACGCCGAGGAAGAGGGATCGGGCGGAGAGCGTGAGGCGAGAGGAGGCGGGGAGGAGGTTTAGGTTAGGCTGGAGGGCGGCGGAGGCGGCGGCGAGGGCGAGGGCGGAGCCGGAGGCACCGATGAGGACGGCGTCGGGTCGGAGCCAGAAGGTGAGGAGCGCGCCGAGCCAGCTGCCGAGGAGGAAGATGGCGGTGAAGTGGGTATTGCCGAG
>JAIXVE010000240.1 GCA_027483175.1 Verrucomicrobiaceae bacterium
ATCCACCCCATCCGTCCCATCCGTCCCATCCGTCCCATCCACCCCATCCGTCCCATCCACCCCATCCGTCCTATCTGCCCTATCCACCCCATCCGCCCTATTAGCCCTATTAGCCCTATCCCTCCGATCCCTCCGATCTCCGCCCCATCGGCCCTATCGCTTCCAATTCGTCGCCTCCACGCGCCCCGCCTATCTCCCAACCCCCGCCCCCTCATCCCGCAGGGATGACGGCCCCTAGCCGGTGGTTGAGCGAGGCCACGAGCGACACCACCGGATTGCCGCCCCCAACCCACAACAATCCCACCCATCGCCCCCACGCTCCCCCGACACCACCGGATTGCCGCCCCCAATCGTTAACAACTCCCCGCCCGATCACCGCCCCATTCGTCCTATCTGTCCTATACCTCCTATCCGTCCCGCCGCGTCATCCCGTTCACGGACAATCTCCCCGCGCGACTGGATCCTCTCCGCCGCCGCGGCCTCCTCTCCTCCTGCCGTCAGCACCGTGAAATCACCGCCCTCGAGAAGCGACCTAATTCGGAAGGCACGCTAGATACACCCCAGCCATCACACTTGGAAACTTCGGCCCCACGAGCACTTGGATAGGGACGCACCTAGCAGCTGCGAGCCGACAGTTCCGAGGAACCGTCCGGCATTCTCGTGAAACCTCATACGATGAATTCAACTGATCCATCTGAAAAATATTGCTTCTCCAAAAGATTACGTCTGATAGTTATTAACGGGTACTTTTCCTCTCGGACATCTGATTCCGATTCGTGAGGGCTGACTGCGATTACATAATTCTCCGTGAACAAAATATTAAGATAAATATGGGTTTCTGACCCACTCCATATTTTCTCTATCATTTTCACTGATACAAGATCACACCCAATGAGGCACGAAAGACCTGCCTCCGGGTCATCCGAGTCACTTCCAACAACACTTATCTTATCTTTGTACAAATCCCAAATGCAAAAATCAAGAGTCAAGACCAGCGGGCTGGAGGAGGATTCTTCGTGTGGCGAACTTAAATTTATTTGAACCGTAGAGCTGTGGATTCCTCTGATGCCAGTTACTCTTAGGTAATTTTTCAATCCACTCATCGTCTGCTGGTTATTCTATGGGGCATTTTTCCGCAGCCACACGACAGTGTGCATCCAAGAGCGCTTCCACTGATTTTTCGAAGTTTCCCGTCCTGAATTTCGAAATGCGCGATACAAGTTCGGCCCCTCGATTATCTCGGCACCGCCTAGCGGATCCCTGTTCAGCCACCGCCCCGCGCCCGGGTCGTAGAACCGATAGCCATAATAGTTGAATCCACTGTCCACATCCCTCAGCTTCGAGCTGTAGTGGAACGGCAGCAGATCCGCCCACGGACGGCTCGCCGGAAGTCCGGGCGGCTGGTTCTCGGTCGGCGTGTTCAGGCCCCATGCCCGCACCTCGCGCCCGAAGGCATCGTATTCATAACTCGCCACCAGCTGGCCCGTCACTTTGCTCCCGGACGCCTTAAACTGATAGTAATGCCGCACATTCCCCATGTGGTCGGCAAGAGGCACATGCACTTCCGCGCCACCGGTGCCGTACGAGTAGCTCTGCACCGCCCCCGTCTGCATCCATGCCACGCCACCCACTCCACCGGCACGCATCCAGCCGCTCCGGGCATACAGACTGCTCCTCACGTCCGGACGCCACACACACGACCACTTCCGGCTGTGGAATGCGCCATCGGTATTGAGCTTCGCGATCATTACGAACTTCGGAACTCTCGGATCCTATCATCCCTCCTCCACAATGTCAATCCTGCCCGTCACCTTCCGCTCCACCACACCTCGCAACTCTCCGCCAAACGCTTCGGAGCCCTCTACACCTTCGAACGCACCATGGACCTCAACCGATTCGCCGAAACCGGCGTCGAAATCGATAACAAATTCGCCCGCGAACCCGTCTTCACCATCTTCAACCCCAGAACCTCCCTCCACGACGGCGGCATCATCCTCCTCCAGGGACGCAACACTGCCGCTGCCTGACTTGCAAAACCATGACTCCACAAGGCCGTCCCAGCCTTGTCTCCGCCTCCCCTAACCATCCTCACCCCCCGCTCCTCCAACCCTCACGACGCCCCGCGCTTCCGCTTCCCGCCACCACCCTCATTCGCATCCACCAGACACCGCGCCAACGCCACCAGCGCCTCCCGCACATGCCCGCGGCTCTCCGCCGCCTGCAGCAGACGATGCACATCCGCTCGCTCCGCATGCGTCCACCGCCACAGCAAATCATCCAGCCCAGACCGCGCCCCACTGTCCCGACCCTTCGTCCCCTGCGGCTCCTCCCACGCCAGCCGCGCCACATCCCCCAACCGCAACTCCATCCACGCCCGCACCAAAACCTTCACCTCCTCCGCACTGATCTTCCCCTGCAACGCCTCCACCACTCGCCTCATACTGTCCCCATCAGGAAAATCCCGCCCATGCCGCCAACCAGAAATACTCGTCGGCTTCACCCCAATCGCCTCGGCAAGCGCATTCCCGTTCATTCCAGATTTATGCATCAGCTCATCAAGGAGCAACGCGAAAGCAGATGGTAACATCATAACCCCATACCCTTCAGCCAATCCCCTACGCGCGCAACCGCCCAATCTCTACCCCACCCGCGCTCGTCCAAATTGTTCAAATTTTCTTGAACTCCACGCCGCCCGCCCTACACAATCCCCCACATGCCCACGGCGCAATCCAGCTCCCCAGAGCCACTCCCGGCTCCGCCCCAGCTCTCCACCATGGAAACCGCCGTCATCGATGTCTTCGTCTCCGCCGTCAAACTCATCGGCCTCCCCAAATCCGTCGGCGAAATCTACGGGCTCCTCTTCAGCTCCCCACTCCCCCTCACCCTCGACTCCCTCGTCCGCCGTCTCTCCATCAGCAAAGGCTCCGCAAGCCAGGGCCTCAAGGTCCTCCGCAGCGTCGGCGCCGTCCGCCCAGTCTACGTCGCCGGCGACCGCCGCGACCACTACGCCGCAGAAACCGAACTCAAAAAACTCGTCGCAGGCTTCATCCGCGAAGAACTCCAGCCACGCCTCGACAGCGGCACCGAACGGCTCTCCCACCTCAACTCCCTCCTCGCTTCCTCCCACCCCGCTGACTCCGCCTTCCTCTCCTCCCGCATCAGCAAACTCGCCCAGTGGCACGCCCGCAGCAAATCCGTCCTGCCTCTCCTCACCGGCCTCCTCGACTGATCCCCTCTTCTCTCCTCGCTTCTCTCCCCTCGTCTGATCCCCCCTCCCGACCATGCCCCCTGACAATTCCATGGACGCCCTCAGATGGCGCTGTGTTAGAGGTAAGCCCAAAGCCGAACACCTCGCCGCACGCCAGCTCGTCGCCTCCGGCTTCGAAGCCTTCTGCCCCCGCCTCCGCCACCAGAAGAAAACCGTCCGCGGCCGCGTCTGGTACGTCGAAGCCCTCTTCCCTGGCTACCTCTTCGTCCGCTTCGCCCCGTCCTCCCTCCGCCACGTCGCCGCCACCCCCTTCGTCTCCCAGGTCCTCTCCTTCATGGAAGACTTCGGTGCCATCCCCGACTCCGTCGTCGCTGACCTCCGCTCCGCCGTCGACGCCGACGATACCGTCACCGTCCCCATGGAACTCGAAGTCGGCGAACAAGTCGACGTCGTCGAAGGAGCCCTCCGCGGTCAGCAGGCCATCGTCACCAGGGTCCTCCCCGGCGCCCAGCGCGTCCGCGTCCTCCTCGAATTCCTCGGCAATCAGCACGAGGTCGAAATCTCCATCCTCTCCCTCCTCAGCGCACGCAACCCGCGCGCCGAAGTCTTCTGAACCCTCTCCCATGCAGCCTCGGCTCACCACCCCCTGATGGAACACGTCGACGTCCTCATCGCCGGCGCAGGCTTCTCAGGCCTCGTGCTCGCCGAACGCTGCGCCGCTCACGGCCTCAAAACCGTCGTCATCGAAAAACGCAGCCACATCGGCGGCAACGCCTTCGACCGCACCGACTCCAACGGCGTCCTCTACCACGCCTACGGCCCCCACTACTTCCGCACGAACAGCCGCCGCGTCCGCGATTACCTCTCGCGCTTCACCGAATGGCAGCACGTCACCTACCGCATCCAGAGCTGGACCCACGGCCGCTACTGGAGCTTCCCAGTCAACCTCACCACATGGGAACAACTCACCGGCAGACAAGGCTCCGAAGCCGATTTCGCCCAGTGGCTCGAACAATCACGCATCCCCTGCCCTAACCCCTCCAACAGCGAGGAATTCATCCTCTCCGTCGCCGGCCCCGAATTCTACGAACGCTTCTTCCACGGCTACACCCGCAAACAATGGGGACGCGAACCCCGCGACCTCGACGCCTCCGTCTGCGCCCGCATCCCCATCCGCACCTCCCGCGACGACCGCTACCTCCGCGAAGACTTCCAGGCCCTCCCCGCCCAGGGCTACACCCGCATGTTCGAACGGCTCATCGACGCCTCTCCCAACCTCCGCGTCCTCCTCGACACGGACTTCATGGACGCTCGCCGCCACTTCCACGCCACCCACACCATCTACTCAGGCCCCATCGACGCCTACTTCGGCTTCCGCCACGGCCGTCTCCCATGGCGCTCGCTCCGCTTCGAAACCGAAGCCCTCACCAGCGCCGACCTCAGCGCCGCCAACCGCTCCCACATCTCCGGCCACCCGGACTTCTGGCAACCCGCCCTCCAGGTCAACTACCCCAACGACTTCGACTTCACCCGCATCGTCGAAATCAAGCACGCCACCGCCCAGCAGACCCCCCACACCAACCTCGTCCGCGAATTCCCCCTCGCCGACGCCCCGGACCGCGAACCCTACTACCCCATCCCCGCTCCGGATACCAAAGCCCTCTACGCTCAATACAAAGCCCTCGCCGCCTCCGAACCCTCCGTCAGCTTCTGCGGCCGCCTCGCCACCTATCAATACTACAACATGGACCAGGTCACCGGCATGGCCCTCCACGAATTCGACCGTCTCACCAGCCCCACCGGACCCTTCGCCGGC
>JAIXVE010000328.1 GCA_027483175.1 Verrucomicrobiaceae bacterium
AGTTTACGGGCGGGGGGAAGGAACTGCTGACGGTGCGGCATCTGCTGACGCACACGAGCGGGACGCGGAGCGGGATTCCGCGGAGTGAGCCGCCGTGGGGAGGGTATGAGGAAGGGATCCGGCGAGCGGCGGCGGAGCCGCTGATCAATGTGCCGGGGACGAAGTTCCTGTACAGCGACATCAATTTTATTCTGCTAGGAGAAGTGGTAAGGCGATTGAGCGGGATGACATTGGATGCGTTTGCGGCGGCGCGGATTTTCAGGCCGCTGGGGATGAAGGACACGGGGTTCCGGCCTGACAGGTCGAAGGTGGGGAGGATAGCGCCGACGACGCGGGAGGCGGCTGGGCTGGTGCATGGGGTGGTGCATGATCCGACGAGCCGGGTGATGGGAGGCGTGACGGGGCATGCGGGGTTGTTCACGACGGCGGCGGATCTGGCGAGGTATTGCCGGATGCTGCTGGCTGGGGGGACGAGTGCGTCGGGGCGGCGGGTGATGACGGCGAAGATGGTGCGGTTGATGACGTCGCCGGTGAAGCTGGCGGACGGGACGATGAGGACGAACGGGTTCGACAATGCGAGTCGTTATGCGGATCCGAAGGGTGAGTGTTTCGGGGCGCGGTCGTATGGTCACACCGGGTGGACGGGGACAGCGTTCTGGATTGATCCGGATGCGGATGCGTTTGTGATTCTGCTGACAAACCGGAATCATCCGAGGGAGGGGACTGGGGTGAAGGAATTGCGGTGGCAGTTCGGGACGCTGGCGGCGGAGGCGATGGGGTTGAAGCGGAAGCGGACGGCGTGGATGGAACGTGAGGCGGGGAAGCGGCTGGTAAGCCGGCGCGGGCGGGTGGTGCCGGGCTTGGATGGGTTAGTGGTGTCGGGGTTCCGGGAGTTGTCAGGGGTGAAGGCGGGGCTGATCACGAATCATACGGGGAGGGATCTGGAGGGGAAGTCGAGCATTGATCTGCTGGCGAAGGCGTCGGGGATGAATCTGCTGGCGTTGTTCAGTCCGGAGCATGGGATTCGGGGGACGGAGGATCGTGAGGGGATTGGTGATAGTGAGGACAAGGCGACGGGGTTGCCGGTTTACAGTCTGTATGGGAAGCGGCGGCGGCCGAGTGCGGAGCAGTTGAAGGGGATGGACACCCTGGTGTTTGACATTCAGGACATTGGCTGCCGGTTTTACACGTACATTGCGACGATGCTTGAGGGGATGCAGGCGGCGGCGGGGCGGGGGATGAGGTTTGTGGTGCTGGACCGTGTGAATCCGGTGGGCGGGGTGAGGATCGAGGGGCCGGTGGCGGGGAAACTGAGTTTCACGGCGTGCCATCCGATTCCGGTGCGGCATGGGATGACGGCTGGTGAGCTGGCGCTGATGTTTCAGAAGGAGTTAGGGTTGGATCTGAAGGTGGAGGTGGTGCCGGTGAAGGGTTGGCAGCGCGGGGAGTTTTACGCCGAGACGGGGCTGCCGTGGGTGAATCCCTCGCCTAACATGCGGAGTGCGGAGGCGGCGGTGCTGTATCCGGGGGTGGGGCTGCTGGAGTTCTGTAAGGTGTCGGTGGGGCGGGGGACGGAGACGCCGTTTCAGTTGTTTGGAGCGCCGTGGATGAACGGGGCGGCGCTGGCGAAGGCGCTGGAGGCGGCGGAGATTTCGGGATTGGGGGTGAAGGCGGCGGAGTTCCGGCCGACGGCGAGTGTGTTCAAGGGGGAGGTATGTCAGGGAGTGCGGTTGGCGGTGCGTGATGCGGAGGTGCTGCCGGCGGTGACGGTGGGGATGACGCTGGCGGCGGCGCTGGTGGCGCAGCACGGGAAGGCGTTTGATCTTGATCCGCTGAATCGATTGCTGGCGCATGATGCGTCGCTGGCGGCGTTGAAGCGCGGGGTGCCTGCGGCGGAGGTGATGGCGGGGTGGGAGGATGGACTGGCGGCGTACCGGAAGCGGCGGGCGGCATTTCTGCGTTATTCCGAGGGACCGGTCTGAACCTGTATTCAGAAGAGAGCATGCAAAGAGTCGGGATGGTATTTGTGACAGGATTGGCAGGAGTGCTGATGGCTGGGGCGCAGACGGCGGATGCGCCGGAGGCTTATCGGAGAACGGCTCCGCTGGCTGGGTTGGCGGATGCGGCGGCGGCGGCGCTGGGTGAGACGGGTGTGGAGGAAGTGGTCCGGGAATTGGTGAGGGTGGCGCGGGTGATGCCGGAGGTGCCGGCGGAATTGCGATCGCGGGCGGTGGCGCTGGCGCTGACATTCCGGCCGGATGACCGGGAGGCGCTGGTGGCGGATGGTCAACTGGCGCGCGGGGTGAAGGCGGGTGAGGTGAAGGAGGGGGGCAGTGCGACGGCGGCGGCGCAGAGGCTAGGGGAGGCGGCTGAGAGGATTCTGCTGAGTGATGGGGCGGGGGCGCTGCCGGCTGGGGCGGCGCTGGCGGACGTGGCGCGGCGGCTGGGATTTGAAGGGAAGGGAATAGCCGGGGTGGCGTACGGTTTGGTGCCGAAGTGGGAATGGCTGGCGGAGCGGATTCCGGTGGAGGATGAGGCGGCGGGGACGCTGCCAGCGGTGACGGAGGCGCAGGTGCGATTGCTAGTGTGGGCTGGGTCGGGCGATCTGGAAGTGATGACGGCGACGGTGACGGCGCGGCAGATGGCGGCGGACCGGGTGGAGTCGCCGGTGAGTTTCCGGTTGCCGCCTGAGTGGACGAAGCCGGCGCAGGCGGCGGCGGACTGGGCGTCGGTGTTAGAGACGCGGGCGGCGGCGATCCGGGAACTGCTGGGGCCGCGGCATGAGCCCTGGCCGCGCGGGTGGACGGCGGAGCTGGGGTTGAACAAGAGCCAGCCTGGGTTTGAGTCGGCGGTGTTTGCGGGGGCGGCGGTGGCGGCGGATTGCGTGATGGATGGGGAGTTGCCGGATCCGAGGTGTGTGCTGGCCCTGGGGCTGGATAGGAGCGGGCAGTTGGAGGCGGTGGGGACGCCGCTGCAGGTGCTGGCGGCGTGTGTGCGGCACAAGGTGCGGCATGTGGTGGTGCCGGCGGCGATGGTTTCCGGTTTTACGGATTGGCTGCTGCTGAATCCGGGTGAATGGCCGCGGTTGATGGAGGTGGCACTGCACACGGCGCGGACGCCTCAGGACATGCTGGCGTTGAGTCGGGAGGAACGGGCGAGTTTGCTAGCGAAGGCAGATCGGCTTTTTGACACGACGGTGGCGCCGTTGCGGGGGCGGCCGGATGCGCTGGCGGCGTTGCGGACGCCGGGGGTGGTGGCGAATCTCGAGCAGGTGGCGGCATGGCACGGTCAGCATCTGTCGGCGAAGCTGCTGCTAGGGGTGGCTGCGAACAAAGTGGCCGGGAGCATCAGTGTGGAGGCGTCGCTGCAGGAAATTGACCGGCGGTCCGGGGCGTTGAAGGTGCAGCCGAAGGGGGCGCTGAAGAAGGGGCAGCGGGGATTGAAGAAGACGCCGTTCGGGCAGGCGTGGGATGGGCTCAACTCGGTGCGGCCGCTGGTGCATCCGGAGGCGCGGACGTATTGCGACGAAATGCTGGAACTGGCGCGGCTGCTGGATCGTTATGCGGGGAAGTGGCCGCCGGACTCGGTGCATCCATTCCCGGATGAGCCGCCGGAGGTGACGAAGCAACGGGCGCGGACGCGGGTGATTCGGGATGCGCTGACTGCGAGGGGGAAATAGTAAATTTAAAATAGTGAATAGTAAAAGGTGAATGGTGGAATGCTGGGTAAGGTTGATGAAGGAGGTTGTCCGGGGGGGATTGGGTTCCGAATTCCTATTTTTGGGCTCTGGTGTTGCGGACGATGGTTGTGAGGATGGCGACGAGTTGGGTGGATTCGCTGGTGAGATCTGTGAGGCGTGAGGCTGGGAGGACTTCGGTGGCGGCAAGGAGGCGCAGCCA
>JAIXVE010000303.1 GCA_027483175.1 Verrucomicrobiaceae bacterium
ACCCGGCCATCAAAACACTCAGGATAGCCCGTATAGTCACTCACCTCCACCACCGGCAAATCAAGGCCCCGCAAATACGCCGCACTCCCACCCGTCGACAGCAGCTCCACCCCCAGCTCGTGCAGTCCCCGGGCAAATTCATCCAGACCGGTTTTGTCAGAGACAGAAATGAGCGCGCGGGTGATTTTCATGGAATTCTGGTGGGCTCGCAGGTTCGGAACACCCCCGGATGGCGCAAGGGAGAAATCCATTCCCACTCCACCCAACCACCGCTGCCGAATTGACAGCTCGCCACCCCCGGAGGATCATCCCCCCATGACTCCGACCGCAAGGCTCCTTCTCGCGCTGCTGCCTTTGTGCGGCCAACTCCACACCGCTGCGCTCGCCGACGACGCACCCCTGCCAACCGCCAAGACCGAATCAACGCAGCCGGCCGCAAAACCGCTCGCCGACTACATCCGCTTCGCTCAGGACGATAAAGGCACCCGCCTCGAGGTCGCCGTCCGCAGCTTCACCCTCCCAGACGGCACCATCATCGACCTCGCCGGAGCCGTCCACATCGCCGACGCCTCCTACTACAAGGAACTCAACCAGCGCTTCACCTCCTACGACGCCGTCCTCTACGAACTCGTCGGCTCTCCCTCCGCCCTCAAAAAAGCCAAGGAAGAAGAGAAATCCGACGAAGCTCCCGATAAATCCAAAGCCCGACCCCACCCGCTGCGCTTCCTCCAGCAGACCATGGGCAGCATGCTCAAACTCTCCTTCCAACTCGAAGAAGTCGACTACTCGCCGGACAACATGGTCCACGCCGACGTCACACCCGAAGAATTCGCCGCCCTCCAGAAAGCACGCGGCGAATCCATGATGACACTCATGGCCAAAGCCATGGCCGCCCAGTACGACGAGGATTTCGCCGAAGACAACGCCGCCGCCGCCGAACTCGACGGTGCCAAACTCCTCCGCATCCTGCTCAGCCGCAACGCCGCCGCCGAATTCAAAATCCTCCTCGCCAAAATCTTCGACCAGGCCGAGCGAACCACCTCAAAACTCGAGGGGCCCGGCGGCTCCGCCATCCTCAAAGACCGCAACGACGTCGCCTTCCGCAAACTCAAGGAAGTCGCCGCCGACAAAAAAGGAAAACGCCTCTGCGTCTTCTACGGTGCCGCCCACATGCCTGGCCTCGAATCCATGATCCTCTCCGAACTCCACGGCAAGGAAACCGCCACCGCATGGCTCCCCGCATGGAATATGCCGAAAACCACTCCGCTTCCCCAGCCCAGCAAAGAATCTGAATCAGCTCCCAAATAATTTCCGCATCGTCTTTTTTTAATCTTTCCCCGGGAAGTCCAGCCTCTCCGACCCCGGAATCCCGCCGGAATTACTTTTTTGCCGAAAATCTGTGGCATTTCGGCCGGTTTGCGGAATCTTCAGGTAGGGTGCCAGTGATTGTCGCAGTCACTGGCACCCAAATCCCGCCCGGTGCGGTTCAGAACCTGTCGCGATGCCATCGGGTGGGCGGATCGACAGCCCATGAACTGCACCGGGCCCATCTCTCCCTCGCTTCGCAGTTTTCCACACGCCCATTCCCAGCCGCGCCATCTCGTCAGCGCAACACCACCCTGACGCGCGCATAAAGATTCCCCGCGCTCAGCGCCGCTTTACTCCGCCAGGTCTCAGTCACACTGCCATCGGCATTCGTCACCACCCCAACCAGCACCGGAGGGTTCCCCCACGTCTGCAGATCAAACCCGAACTGCGCTTGGTACTCAAGATCCGGCCGCAACGCAGGACGCGTGAACGATATCACCGCATGAACCCCGTCAGTCCCCCCAACCGGCAACCCCGCCTGTGACGGCACCTGCGGATTCAATCCAAACGCGTACTCAAGCTGGTTCGGCACGCCATCGCCATCATCATCCCCCAGCGGACCACCAGTCAGCCCGTACTGCCACGCAAATGACGCAAACGCCGGACCCGCCTGCTGCCCCGGTGACCCGTTCACCGATCCACTCGCACGCCATTCCAGCGGACTGCCGTGATCCAGCCCCGTCTTCGCCGGCGCTATCAACTCAAGCGTCGGCCCCGTCCCATCCGGCGTCTGCGGCCACGGCGCACGGTCGCCATACGCAAACTCAATGATCGGAATCCCAGTCCCATAGCTCAGTTTGATGTCCTCACCCGCATTCGCCAGATTGTCAGGACCGTAAGTACCCGCCACCACCACCCCGGGATACCGAATCGCAAACGCCGCCGCATTCCGGACCACCACCGCCGTCCCTCCAGCCGCAAGGCTGTACCCAGCAGGAAAATCGAAATCAATCCCCTTCGTAAACCGCACGTCGGTCAACTCGATCGCCGTGCTCGAAATGTTCGTCAGCTCGATGAACTCGAAATCCTGCTCCGTCCATGCCGCGTTCCACCCAGGATTCGTGACCTCAGCCGCCGTCAGCGGTCCCGGATTGTAGTTGATCTCACTGATCCGCAGCACCGCCGCAAACGGCGTCACATCCGCCGTCGCCGCCACAAACTGCATCGGCTCAGACCAGAAAGACCACCGCCCCGTGCTGTCCTTGTGCCGCACCCGCGCCCGGTACGTCCGCCCCACCCGCAGGACACTAGCAGGAATCCGCATCTCAGCCAGATTCGTCGGCCCCGCCGTCGGCAGCTCCGCAGACCGCCACACATCCTCAATCTCGTAAACCCGCGGCCGCGTCGGATCATACAACGGAATCCCCGGAGCGGAAATCTCCCCAACACGCCACTGCACCGCAGCAATCGCATCACCCTGCGGATCACGGTAATCACTGCTCCGCACAATCACCGCATTCACCGGAAAACCAGGCGCCCCCGTGTACGCAATCTGCGGCTTGTCAGGATAAAGCACATTGTTCGCCGCACTCAGTTGCTGCAGCGAATCCCCGTTGACCGCATACCGGGTCGTCCCAGCCGCCGTCAGATCCCCGATCGCCGTGCCCGCATTCGGATTCGTCGTCCCGTTCGCATACCCGCCGTAAAGCGTCTCCCACTCAAGGTACTTGTAACCATAACCCCTCTGGCGGTTCACATTCGCATCCGTACCTCCCCCGCCCGCCCCAGTCCCGGCACTCGTCGCACGCCGCGTCCACGCCGTCGCCGCAGGATACGTGTTCGTCGCGTAATCCCTCAGCCACCCGACAATCCCCTCGTGATCCGAAAACCCATTCCCGTCAGGATCCGGAAGATTCCGAACCCACGACCCCGTCTGCACCGTCCCACCCAGGCCGCCTCGCGTCCCGTCCAGATAAAGCGCACGGAAAAAATTCCCCCGGTGACTCGATTGCCCCGTATTCGCCCCGCCCCCCGCCGAACGCGGATGCAGGTTCCACATGTGCGCATCCAGATCGGCCCACGTCAGCTCCTGCCCCGCCGGATTGATCATCTGCGCATACTCGTCAATGATCTGCGCAATCTGCCCACCAGACGCTCCCGCATCAGTCGCCAGCAATCCCAGCAGCTCCCGGCACCGGTTCCGGTACTCCAGCGCCAGCACCGGATGCCGCATGATCGCAATGATCGCATTCGGAGCACCAGCCACCACCACGCCGTTGATCGTCCCGCCCCAGTGATGCCCGGCGATGAACTGCATGTCATGATCGTACCCCATGATCTTCCAATGCCCGCCAGGATACGCCGGATTCAACACCTCCGGACTGTGATAGAACCGATAGTTGTCTCCCGGACGCACATCGACGTTCCCAATCAGCCGGTTCAGCCCAAGGTACGTGTACAGATCATCAAGATCGAGATTCCCACGATACCACGCCTCGGTCTGACCAGCCTGCACCAGCGCCGTCCGGAAGTTGTTCCAGTCCGACGCATCCAGCGGCTGCCCAGGTGCCTGGTACTTCTTGTCCCCGTTGTTCCCCTCAATCGCATAAATGTTCCCCGGCGGTAGATCCCGTTCCCCGATGAAGTTCCCCTCCGTCGGCTCCAGCACCATGTAAAGCCCCCAGAGATCCGACGAGTACTGCCCGTCCACCGTCCCGCCAGCCGTCGCATCACTCACATTCGTCCCCGCCGGCGGATTCTCCGCAGCCCTCCGGATGATCCGGAGATGCGCATAGTTCGTCCTCAGCGAGTTCATCCCCGCAAGTTCAAAAATCCGATAGGATGTCGCCACCTCCACCCCGGCCGACCCGCGATTCACCGCCGCCCACGGCGACGCATTCGCATCCAACCCGAACGAATTCCAGCTCTCGCTGTACTTCCGCCCCCAGTTGTCCCGCGCCTCGAAGTCCCGGGCCCGATTGAACTTGAACGCCAGCTTGTTCTTCCCGCTCACCCGCGTCGACCCGATCCCCCGCACGTTGAACGTGATGTGATCGTACACCTTGCCCTCATACACAAACGTCCCCCGGTACGGCGTGCTGTCCGTCGGCCCAGTGTAGAGACAAGTCGCCACGTCTGCATCCAGCGCAATCAGATGATAGGGCTCGATGCTGCTGATCAGCGAGGCCGGGAACGTCACCCGCGGCGTCGCCCCAAACCCGGAAAACGCCGCCGGTCGCATCGCCCCAGTCCACGCCGGAATCCCGTTATAACAGAAATACGCGAAATTCGGCTGCTCGTCGTCCGGATACGGCACCGTCACCGCCGCAGCACCCGCATCCGTCGCCGCAATGCGATACCTCACCAACCGACGGTGCACCTGCACCCCAGGCGGCAAGGTCGCACTGTAAACCGCATCTCCCGCCACCGCATCCCCACCGCTCCCATCATCCGTCATCGTCACCGTCGTCCAGTTCGCCGCAAGATTGTACGCCGCATCCGTCCGCCGTATGTACGCACCAGGATCAACCACCTGATAGCTCAGCGAAACACTCGCCACCCCCTCAGGATCCGTCACCGTCGCCGTCACCACCACCGGTTCTCCCGCCACAGGCTGCTTCGGCGCATGATCCACATTCCGAATCGCCGGCGGCGCACCCGCTGGAGTCGTCAGCAGGGCCCGGTTCGCCGCCCCCGGCGTCGCCGCCGCCGGTGGCGGGGTCTTCAGGTCCGCATCAATGAACAAATCACTGCTCGCCGTCGTCGTGTTGATCAACTGGATCGCTAACACATTCGTCCCAGCCTTCAGGATCGCCGCCGCATTCTCGATCACCACCGGCGCCTCCCACAGCAGCGGCGGCTCGGTCACATTCGCCGCCGTCCCATCCGGCGCATCAAACGGCGGCACCGCACCCGGATTCACCCGGATCCGCGCCACCTCCACCCCGTTGATGAAGGCGATGCACCCATCATCACACCGCAGATTCAGCACCAGCTTCGACGGCAGCACGCCGCTCACAAAAAACTGACGCCGCAGAAACACCGTCTTCTGATTCGCCGCAATCGTCGTCGTCACATCATTGCCGACCGCATTGCCGTCAATGTCCCCGTATCCCAGCGGCAGCGTCGCCCCAAACCACGTCGTCTCCGAAAATGCCTCCGAACGCCACGCCTCCACAGGATTCGATGCCTCCGCCGCTCCCGGCAGATACCGCCACCCCGATGTGCTCGTCGCAATGTACGTCGTCTGCGTCCCCGCAGAAACCCCCGTCCTCCAGTTCCCCCCCAGATCGTTGTTCAATAGTGGATGCAGCAGCTCCATCGAAGCCCCCGTCCCCGCAGAACCCGTCGGCCACGGAAATCCTGCCCCGTAATCCACCTCATCCACCATCGCCCCCGCCGCATCCCTCAGCCGAATCAGTTCCCCCCCGTTACTCAGCGACCCCGTCCACGGCCCTAGCGGCACTCCCGCCAGCGGATACGCAAACGCAAACGCCGCCGGATCCTCCGCCACAATCAGGAAACCTCCCGCCGGAATCACCGTCCCTCCCGGAAAAATGAAGTCCACCCCGGAATCCAACTCCCACCCGCTCATGTCGATCGCCGCATTCGTCGGATTGTGAAACTCAATGAACTCCAACGCCTTCGTCGCATCCACACTGTCGTAGTTGATCTCGTTGATGATCACACTCGTGGGCACCAGCGTCACCGTCCCGAACGTCCGGCTCGCCGCGGCCCACGCACTCCCCGCTCCATTCACCGCCCGCGCCGTGAAGAAATACGTCGTCTGCGGCGCAAGCCCCTGAACCAGACTCGAAAAATCCCCACTGTCAGGCCCCAGCACCCGCGAATTCGCCCACGCCGCCGGATTCGTCCCGCCATCCGTTAATCCCCAGAACAAGGTCACCACCGGCGGTTCATTCCCCGTCGACGTCACCCGGCCCCTCAAGACCGCCGAATTCCCCGTGATGTTGTCCGCCGCTGCCACCGTCAACGCCGGCGGTGTCACCGCCAAGGTCGCGAACGTCCCACTGCTGTCAGCCCAGTCATTGCCACCGGCATTCTCCGCATACGCCCGGAAAAAATACGACTTCCCAGACTGCAAGCCCGTCACCGTCCGCTGCGCCGTCCCATTCAACGCCGGAATCACCACGCTCGACGCCCACGCAGCCGCGTTCGTCCCACCATCCGCCAACCCATAAAAAATCGTCACCGCCGGATCCGCACCCCCAGTCGTGGTCACCGTCGCCGCCAGCTTCGCCGACGTCGCGTTGATCTCACTCACCCCGCCATTCTCCACCACCGGAGACGACGCCACCGTCGTAAAACTCAGACACGGCGACGCCCACACACCCCCACTCGCATTCGTCGCCCTCGCCCGGAAAAAATACGTCGTCGCAGGCTGCAATCCCGTCACCTCCGCAGAAAACGCCCCCGTCTGCGTTCCCGCCAGCACCTGACTCGCCGGCCACGCCGCAGGATCCCCGCCGCGATCCGACGTCGCCCAGTAAAACACCACCGCCGGAGCCGATGCCCCCGAATCCGTCACCGCCCCGTTCAGCGTCGCCCGCGTCGCCGTCACCCCAGTCGCCGCATTCAACACCGCCACCGGCCGCCCATTCGCCACAGACGGCGACGCATCCAGCCGGACATTGTCAAAATGCGACCGCCCCGCTCCCCGCGCCTGCAGCAGAATCTGCAACCCCTTCCCCACAATGCACGGATCCGCAAAAGTATCGAACGCCACCGCCGGCGCATCCGCAAACGTCCCCGCAGGCACCCCACTCGCATCCCGCACGCCCGAAACCGCAAACGCCCCACTCGAATCCGCCAGCCCATACGTCGATTGATTCCCCACCGCCGTCACCCCAGACCGATTCCCCACCGCCACCGTCAGCGTGTACACCGTGTTCGGCTGAAACGTCACCCCCGCCACATTCTGGAAAATATCATACCCAAGCTCCATCCCCAGGTGCTGATCATTTTGAATCACCCCACCCCCGATGTCCTGCCCTGCATCCGCACGGAACCCGGCAATGTACTCAACAAACCCATTCGTGTTATTGTTGCCCCCGGATCCAATCCACGACGTCAGATTGTATGACCACGTCGTCCCAGTCGTCGGATTGTTCGGCAGCTCGAAACTGAAATTCGGCACACTGACCGGCGCCGCCTCAAGGCAGCTCAACAGGGCAGCACTCACAGCAATGGCAGCAGCAATGCGTTTCATGGGATCATGGAAATAAAGGGCACTCAGCAAAACTACGGGGGAACCTGCCGCCAGGATAAGGGATTCCACGGCAGCATTCAGAAATGATTAACGCCCCACGACTCATCCGGTCAACAATTATGGCCCCACCTCCACGAATTCTCCGCTCACACTTCCGGTTGCCCACACCGCCTCAGCCGTCCATGTCATCCCCTCAACCGGTCCGCCCAATCGCGGCAGACCCCAGATTCTTCAAGATCCATGACCCAGCTCGAAGCCCTCAAGCAGTTCACCACCGTAGTCGCAGACACCGGTGACTTCGAATCAATGCGCGCCTTCCTCCCCCAGGACGCCACCACCAACCCATCCCTCATCCTCCAGGCCGCGGAAAAACCCCAGTACCGCCCCCTCATCGATCAGGCCGTCTCCGAACTCAAAGGCTCCTCCCTCTCCGCCGACGCCCTCGTCGAAAGCGTCATCGACCGCATCCTCATCCTCTTCGGAAAGGAAATCCTCAAAATCGTCCCCGGCCGCGTCTCCACTGAAGTCGACGCCCGCCTCTCCTTCGATACCGCCGGCACCGTCGCCAAGGCCCGCCAGCTCATCGCCATGTACGAAAAGGACGGCATCCCCCGCGATCGCATCCTCATCAAAATCGCCTCCACATGGGAAGGCATCCAGGCCGCCGCCACCCTCCAGAAGGATGGCATCAACTGCAACCTCACCCTCCTCTTCTCCCTCGCCCAGGCCATCGCCTGCGCCGACGCCGGCGTCAAACTCATCTCCCCATTCGTCGGCCGCATCCTCGACTGGTACAAGGCCTCCACCAAAAAAGACTACGCCCCCAACGAAGACCCAGGCGTCGTCTCCGTCACCGCCATCTACCACTACTACAAGAAATTCGGCCACTCCACCGAAGTCATGGGAGCCAGCTTCCGCAACGTCGGCGAAATCACCGAACTCGCCGGCTGCGACCTCCTCACCATCTCCCCTGCCCTCCTCGCCGAACTCCAGGCCAGCTCCGAACCGCTCATCCGCAAACTCGACCCCGCCACCTCCGCCACCATGGACATCGCCAAGCGGTCCTATGACGAAAAATCCTTCCGCTTCGAAATCAACGAAGACGCCATGGCCACTGAAAAAACCGCCGAAGGCATCCGCAAGTTCGCCGCCGATATCGTCAAACTCGAAAAACTCGTCGCCGCAGCCATCGCCGCGCACGCCTGATCCCACCTCCCAACCAAGGGAAAATTTCCGTTGCGGCCCCCAGCAACCACGCTTAGCTCCACCCTCCCTCCCGGGCCCGTTGGAACGCTGGCGTGCATTGCTTCCAAGTCCCGCGCGGATTCCAATCCCTTTCTCCTAACGACCTTTTATGAACAAGCTTGAACAGATTCAACGCGAACAGATGAAGACCGACGTCGCCGACTTCAGCGTCGGTGACACCGTCAAGGTCCACACCCGAGTCCTCGAAGGCGGCAAAGAACGTATCCAGCTCTTCGCAGGCATCGTCATCGCCCGGAAAGGCCAAGGCGTCGGCCAATCCTTCACCGTCCGCAAAATCAGCTACGGCGAAGGCGTCGAACGGGTCTTCCCAGTCCACACTCCAAAAATCTCCAAGGTCGAAGTCGTGAAACGCGGCCGCGTCCGCCGCGCACGTCTCCACTACCTCCGCGACCGCGTCGGCAAGGAAGCCGTTCAAGTCAAGGAAGCCATCAGCAACCGCTGATCCTCCCCTTCAACGCCCTTCTCCCCTTTTGGCGCGCCGGTCCTCCGGCGCGCCTTTTTCTTTTCCATCCTCCCCTTCCAGCCTCCCCTTCCAGAATCTCAATCCCCGCCTTCCTCCGCCAGCTTCCCCGTCCGCACCGAATCCAGAAAGGTCTCCAGCGCCCTCCGATCCCGCTTCGATGGCTTCGCCGCAGGACTGATCGCAGAATTCAATCGCCGTTCCTCCCGGCGTCGCCGCGCCGCCTCCAACTCCTCGACCGGCGTCAGGTCTTCCAGATACCGCCCCACCAGCGGCGCACCCACCCGCTGCTCCAGCACTTCCTTCACCCGCACCGTCCGCGTCACGTCCTCCTGCCGCACCTCAATCACATCACCAGCACGCACCAGCCGCGACGCCTTCGCCTCACTCCCTCCCATCCGCACGCGCTGCAAACGACACGCATCCGTCGCCAGCACGCGCGTCTTGTACAACCGGACCGACCACAGCCACTTGTCCAGCCGCACCGCTGCCTCCGCGTCAGTTGTCGCCCTGAATTCCATCGGAATCCCCTGCACCAACCCAGGCACGAAAACCAGCGCCTATTTTCCTGCTGGTAAGACGGGCTGCACTACCTTCAGCCCTCAGCCGCCACCTTCGCACCCGCCAGCTTCTCAGCCCGTGCCGCCAATTCCACGTGAAATTGCTCCGGGTCAGGAGCCGGACCCACCGGCCTCGTCCGCCCAAACCACCCACTAAAGGTCTCACCCGGCGTCCGCTCACGCTTGTACGCCTCAAGGAACCCCCGAATCGCCCCAGGAATGTCCCCCAGCAGCACGGTCTTCTGCTCCAACCCTGCCAGCCGATCGCCCGCAATGCTCCCACCCACAAACATCGCATACTTGTTCGGAGCCCGTCCCACAAATCCAAAGTCCGCATTGTAAGGCCGCCCGCACCCGTTCGGGCACCCAGTCATCCGAATCAGCACCGGATCATCCTCCAACCCAAGCTCCCGCAGCACGCCGTCCACTTCATCCAGCACGCCCGGCAACGCCCGCTCCGACTCGGATAGACTCAACCCGCACGTCGGCAACGCCACACACGCATGCGCCACCCGACGCGTCCGCGTCATCCCGTCCGCATGCGGCACCCCATGCTTCGCCAGAATCCCATCCACCACCGCACGCTGCTCCGGCAACACGTCCGCCACCACCACATTCGTGTTCGGCGTGATCACAAACGGCAGCCCTAGCACCTTCGCAATCTCATTGAACGCACTCAGATACTGCGGCCCTCCATCCCGGTCCGTCACCCGCCCCATGCTCACATGCACCGCACAATACCACCGCCCATCCCCCTGCTCATACCACCCCAGCGAATCCTCAACACTATCAAAAGCCACCGGCTTCGGCTCCTCCAAACGCACCGTCGGCAACCGGTCCTGCACCGCCGCACGAAACGCCTCCAATCCCATCGTCTGCACCGTGTACTTCATCCGCGCATTCTTCCGCTCGGTTCGGTTCCCATGGTCCCGCTGCACCGTCACAATCGCTTCCGTCGCATCCACCACATGCGCCCGCGGCACATACGCCAGCGGCTGCGCCAGAAACGGCCGCGTCGAAAGCTGCCCGTGACTCATCCCAAATCCACCACCCACCAGAATCGTGTACCCAGCCACCACCCCATCCACCACGTGCGGCACAAACCCCACGTCCTGACTGTAAACATCCGTGTCGTTCACCGGCTCAATCGCCACCGCCATCTTGAACTTCCGCGGCAAATAAGCCTTCCCGTAAATCGGATCTTCCTCCCCGGACGCCGTCTTCGCACGCACCGCAGGATCCACCTCCGGAGCCGCCAGCCACTCAGGACTCAGCTTCTCCCCGTCCAGCCAGATGTCCGCATACGCCTGACTCCGCCACAAAAACCGCTGGCTGATCTCCTCCGTCAGCGCCTGCGCATCCTCATACACCCCACTCTTCACCGGTGCCGCTGGCCCCATCGTGTTCCGCACCACATCCCCGCACGCCCCCATCGTCGTCAACCCACTCCGGCAAATCCCCGCAATCACTTCCTTCAGATTCCCCTTCAACACGCCGTGCAGCTGAATCCCCTGACGATTCGTCAATCGCAACGATCCCTCCGACAACCGGCACAGTTGATCATGAATCAACCACTGCTCCGCAGAAATCCGCCCCCCAGGCATCTTGCTCCGCACCATGAAACTCCACGCCTTCTCCTTCTTCTCCTTCGTCAATGCCGCACGCTTGTCACGGTCGTCCTGCTGATACGTCCCGTGAAACTTCATCAAAATCGCCTGGTCTTCCTCCACATGCGTCAAACCCGCATCCCCAACCACTTCACCAATCACCCCACGCAACCCGTCAGACTGCAGCTTGATCTCTTCAACACTCGCTTTGCTCATATTTGATCGTTCGTTGTTCCCTCCCCACTAATTCCACCCCTCCACTCCCGCAACGGAAAAAATCCCCTATTCCATATCGGAATAGTCGGGTTTGGCGCGCGCCGCACCAGCAAACCGCCAAATCATCCCTCCATCCTTCACCCCCGGCCGAATCTCCACCCCACTCGCCGTGTCAATCCCCGACGGCCTCACCGCTCGCACCGCCTCCCCAGCATTCTCAGGCGTCAACCCTCCCGCAAGGATCAGCACCTTCTCCGGAAACTCCCGCACCGCCCTCGCCGCCAGCGGCCAATCACAACGATGACCCGTCCCCCCATAAACCCCCGGCGCATACGCATCCAGAATAAACGCCTCCGCAGGATCCTCCGCAATCCGCTCCAGATCACGCTCCTCACGCAACGCCACCGCACGCAACACCGGCAACCCAATCTGCTGCACCGCCTCCGTAAACTCCACCGGCTCATCCCCATGCAGCTGAATCCCCTCCAGCAGCCCGCTCCCCGCCACCCGCTCAATCTCCCCAATCGCCGCATTCACAAACAACCCGATCCGCAACAACCCCGCAGGCACCTCAGGCAACCACTCCCGCGCCTCCTCAATCCCATGATACCGCTTCGACCCGGGAAAAAAATTGATCCCGATCGCATCCACCCCAGCCTCCCCACACACCACCGCATCCTCCAGCCGCGTCAACCCGCAGACCTTCACAAACAATCGCCCCGGCGTCAGCAGTTTCACTCAATTGCTCCCAGTAGTTCCTTCCTCAGCACATCCCCTTCATCCCTCAACCCGCACTCGCCAGCGCCTCCGGCTTCAGCAACCGCCGCCGATACTCCGTCGGACTCTCCCCAGTCACCGTCCGGAAACACCGGTTGAACTGCGACAACGACTGATACCCCACCTCAAACGCCACCTCCGACACCCGCGCATCAGGCTTCAGCAGCATCTGCCTCGCCAGCTCCACCCGCGACCGGTTGATGTAATCCACCAGATTGATCCCCACAGCCTTCCGGAACACTTTGCAGAAATGATGCGGACTCAACCCCGCACTCCGCGACACCTGCTCCAGCGTCAGCCGATCCCGCAGATTCTCCCGGATATACCGCCGCGCCTTCGTCACCGCCTCGGGCTCCCTCGGTGTGCTCTCCACAATCAACCGATTCGCCAGATCCCCCAGCTGCCGACCAAACGCATCCAGCAGCACCGCCACACTCCGGTACTTCTCGTCCGTCACCTCAGGCGTCGCCTCCCACAGCTTCTTCAACCGCTGCACCTCCGCCGCAGCAATCCCCCGCGCCAGCAGCACCTTCCCCACCTCCGTGAAACTCCGCCGCTTCTCCCCAGTCACAAACACCTGCCCAGTCCACAGCCACGCCACCGTCCGCCCCCCACACTGCACCGGCACCGCCGTCTCCATCATCTCGGCAAAACAACGGTCCGTCGCCCCGCCGCCCTGATTCATCACCCGCAAATGCCCGTGCGCCTTCTGACAATCCTCACAATTCTGATGCTCGTTCAATGCCCCGCAGAACGCATTCTGCTCCGCTCGCTCCCGCTCCCGCGGAATCTGTTCCGTCGACGCCAGTCGCAGAAACAACCCCAGCCCAGTCGCCAGCCGAAACGCCTCCTGGTAACTGCCGTAAAGCGCAGACCCCTGCAACGCCTCCACAAGCTTCCGGTCCTGACTGGTGATGATCGCCTTCATCATCTCCCCCCCTAAACGGATCTTCACCCCACCGCCAGGGAACATTGCATGCACAGATGCTGAATTCCCCCCACGCACCCTCCATTCCACCCCCTCCACCCCATCCCCAATTTCTGCACAGCACTTCACAACGGACGCGGAGCAGGCCGGCCCTCCCCAAGCCACCATCCCAAAAACGCCCGCTCCCATGCATCCCTCCCACTGCGTCCCGCAACTCGACCGATGGCTCGCCGCCGCCGCACGCCGCGCCCCCGCCCAAGGCCACCCACCCAGCCGCCCCTCCCTCTCCATCAACGGCATGCCCGGTGCCGTCGACCCCTCCTTCGCCAGCCAGCTCGCCGTCTACCTCAGCAGCGTCGATGACCTCGCCCCGGACGGCTGGCGCGCCTTCGACACCCTAACCATCGAAGAACTCGCCGTCTCCCCTCTCCAGATCCTCTCCGGCAAAGCCCTCGCCCAGCGCGACGGCTGCTCCGGCTGCGCCTGCCCAGGCGATGGCTGCGGCACCCGCAAAAAACGCGCCGCCGCCGCCGCCCTCCTCCCCCACATCGTCCGCAGCGGCGACGCCATCCTCCAGATCCCCGGCGGCTGCCAACTCACCAGCGCCTCCCCCTCCGTCTTCCACGTCTGGTTCAGCGCCGGCGATGACCTCCGCCTCCAGCGTCTCAAATCCCAGGGCCTCCTCCCCCACGACGCCGGCCCAGCCTCCCTAGCCGAAATCGACACCGCTCACCTCGCATGGATCCGCGACGCCCTCGCAGGCTCCCCGGTCCAATACCAAGACGGCCACCTCTGCGCCAACTGCCACCTCTCCATCAGCATGCCCCAGATGGCCGATGCCCCCCTCGTCCAGATCATTGGCGACGCCATGCTCGAATGGGCCGCCGCCGTCGCCCGCTCCACCCCGCAGAATCTGCGCGGCGTTTCGCAACCACTGCGCAGCACCCCACGCAGCACCGTGCTTCCTTTCCCCACTCCTGCACGCATCACCACCTCGTGAACGCTCTCCTCGTCACCCTACTTGTTAGCCTCTGCCTCTCCGGCGTCTTCGTCCTCTGCTTCCTCTGCGAACACCTCCGCCGCCGCGAATCCGGCCCCGAACACGACTCCCTCCTCCCGCTCGACGACCCGCCTCCACCCACCCCGGACCCGATCCACCCATCCCTCTGATCCACTTCCTCAATTTCCCTCCTAACTCTCTTCCCGCCCGCCCTTCCCTACCCAATCCATGAACGCCAACGCAGTCAAAACGACCATCGTCTTCGATGACCGAACGGTCCGGCACTTCACCCTAGCCTCCATGATCTGGGGCTTTGTCGGCATCCTCGTCGGTCTCATCGCCGCCACCCAGCTCAGCTTCTGGCAGATGAACGGACGGTTCCTCCAGACCATCACCGGCGGCCTCATCCAGTCCGAAGGCCTCGAATTCCTCACCTTCGGCCGCCTCCGCCCGCTCCACACCAACGCCGCCATCTTCGCCTTCGTCGGCAACATGATGTTCGCAGGCGTCTACTACTCCACCCAGCGTCTCTGTAAAGTCAGGCTCGCCTCCGATCTCCTCTCCGCCATCCACTTCTGGGGCTGGCAGCTCATCATCGTCGCCGCCGCCGTCACCCTCCCCGCAGGCCTCACCCGCGGCAAGGAATACGCCGAACTCATCTGGCCCATCAATATCGCCGTCGCCCTCATCTGGGTCGTCTTCGCTATCAACTTCTTCTGGAC
>JAIXVE010000344.1 GCA_027483175.1 Verrucomicrobiaceae bacterium
GCTCAACCCAGCCCCGCCCCCGGACGCCCTCCCCCACGGCCCTCTCGCCTTTGCCACCTCCGGCTCCACCAGCGCCACCCCTTCCATCGTCTGCCTCCCGCACCACGCCTTCCTCGCCAACGCCGCCGCCGTCAATGCATGGCTCCTCGCCTCACCTGACGATGTCTGGCTCTGCCCGCTCCCCACCTTCCACGTCGGCGGCTTGAGCATCCACGCCCGCGCCTTCCTATCCAACTCTCCGGTCGTTCCCATGCCCTCCCGCTGGAACCCCCACGACTTCACCGCGCTCGTCTCCGACTCCTCGGCCACACTCTCTTCCCTCGTCCCCGCTCAACTCCACGACCTCACCACCTCCGGCTGCCGCGCCCCATCCTCCCTCCGCGCCGTCCTCATCGGCGGCGGCGCACTACCACCCTCGCTCGCCGCCGCCGCCGCCAACCTCGGCTGGCCCATCCTCGCCACCTACGGCATGACCGAGGCCTCGTCCCAAATCGCCACCGCCAAACCCACCTCCCACCCCTGCCTCCTCGAACTCCTCCCCTGCTGGGACGCCCGCATCGCCCCCGACGGCCGTCTCGCCATCCGCGGCACCCCACTCCTCTCCGGCTTCCTCCAGCCCTCCCCGGACGGCTCATGGCAGCTCGTCTCCCCGCTCGACCCCGACGGCTGGTTCCTCACCAACGACCGCGCCGAACTCGACGGCCGCTCGCTCTCCTTCTCCGGTCGCGCCGACCGCACCGTCAAAATCCTCGGCGAACTCGTCAACCTCGACGCCGTCGAATCCGCCCTCGCCCTCGCCGGCATGCCCCCATCCGCCGGTGCCGTCATCGCCTCCCCTCACCCACGCCGCGGCGCTTCCCTCATCCTCTTCACCGAAGCCTCAGACGCCGAAGCCCGCGCATGGACCACCGCCGCCAACGCCGCTCTCCCCCCATTCGCCGCCATCCTCGAAATCCGCGCCAACACACCCCTCCCTCGCTCCCCCCTCGGCAAAATCCGCCGCTCCCTCCTCGTGTAGTCGGCCTTACAGATGGTGCTCCAAGGACGAGGGATTTTTCCCGAGTCCACCACACCGCCCCGCACTCAGCGATGCCCCGGCCTCAGCCGCACCGCCGTCCCGCAATACATGCACCGGAACCACCCGAACGTCAGCAAATGCAGCGCCGCACTCACCACATACCCGAACCCAGGAATCAGGTGCGCCTTCCGGTTCTTCAGACAATTCTTCGAGTAATACAGCGGACAACTGCAGATCCGGCACCGCGCCCGCACCGCATAATGAATCTGCAGCAACCCCAGCACCACTAGCACCCCAGCACCAATCCCCACCTCCATCGCATAATCCCCAGGCGTCTCCACCGTGATCATCAGCCACACCGTCGCCAGAATCCCCGCCAGCAGCGCCACCCGGAACACCACCGACACCACCGCCCCAAGCCACGTGTGCACACCCCGCGGGTGCACCACCCCACGCCTCACCCACCGCGACAACTCCCCACTCGGGCTCTCCACCCGAAACCGCTCCGGCCCACTCTCCTCGTCCTCATCCCCATCGTCCACACCACCTCCAGGCTCCCGCGACAACGGCTTGATCGGAATCCTCCCCGCATTGTAATCCTCAATCGTCGCAAATCGCTGCGGATCCACCGTCCGCCACGTCTGCCGCGGATTCTCCTGCGCCTCCCGACCCGCCACCTCCGCTTCCTTCCGCGCCCCTCCACTCGCATCCAGCGCCGCTCGCTGCCCCGGCGGCACCCACAACCCAGGCCCATCCTCCGTGATCGCCTCAGGAATCTCATCCGCACGCCGGTCCATCTCATCCCCATCCGGCGGCAGCCCCGCCGCCTCACGAATCCACTCCTCCAGCACTTCCTTCTCCGGAAGCCCCGTCTGCCCCATCCCGCGCTGCCACGCCACCAGCGCCATCCGCTTCAGCAACGGCTCGCCTTTTTCCCGGCTCAATTGCGTCACTCCCCGCACCCCCGCCGCCTCCAGCAACCGCACAGCTTCAGGCGTTATTCCACGAATTTTCTGCAAACTTGTCATCAATCGAAATCAATTTCCTGCAAGCTTGCTCCAAAGAGCATGAAGGTTCTCTTATCAACCAAGATTCCGTAACATTTCCCCCAATTGTGAGGATTGCATTAGCCAGTCAGCCCGTCTCTGCCGGTGCTCTTCCACCACTTCCTCAGGTGCCCGACTCACGAAACTCTCACTCCCAAGCTTCGCATCCACCTTCGCCACTTCCCCTTGGACCCGCTCCAGCTCCTTGCCCAGTCGCGCTCTTTCTGCCTCAATATCAATGAGTCCCGTCAATGGCAGATACACTTCACCCAGCGGCGTCAACGCCCCCGCCGTATTCCGGCCCTTCACATACTCCCCATCCACCGCGATCGATCCCGCCCCCGCCAGCACCCCAAGGGTGGCCAGTTCGCGCCCCAGTAGCGCCGCAGAGGGCTTCAGCACAAACCCAAGATCCCGCCGCGCCGGCAATCCGCACGCCGCCTTCAGATTCCGAATCCGCGCCGCCGTCTCATAAACCGCCGCCGCACTCTCCTCCGCTCGCCTCACCACTCCCGCGTCCACTCCCTCCAGCAGCGGCCTAACCTCCAGCGGTGTCACCGTCAGAAACCGCCCGCCACTCGCATACCCCATCGTCGACCACAACTCCTCCGTCACATGCGGCATATACGGATGCAGCAACTGCAGAAACCTCCCGTACACCGCATCAATCGTCCGCAGCACCGCCGCCCGCGCCCCAGCTGCCGCCTCCGCACTCAAATCAGGCTTCGCCGCCTCCAGAAACCGATCGCAATACTCCCCGCGGAAAAAATCATACAGCAACTGCGCCGCCGCATTGAAACTGTAATCCCCTAGCGCCGCCGCATACTCCACCTGCAACCGGTCCAGCTTCGCAATCACATCCAGACAGAACACCGACGTCTGCTCGCCCACTCCCTCCTCCTCTCCACTCAACTCCGCCCCCTGCATCTGCCGGAACCGCGCCGCATTCCACAGCTTGTTCGCAAAATTCCGCCCCTCCTCAATCTGCGCCTCGTCAAACTTCACGTCACTCCCCGTCGGTGCCATCCGCAGCAACCCGAACCGCAACCCGTCCGCCCCGTACTTCGCCATCAGATCAATCGGATCCGGCGAATTCCCCAGCGACTTGCTCATCTTCCGCCCCTGACGATCCCGGATGATCGACGTGAAAAACACATTCCGGAACGGCAACTCTCCCTTGAACTCATACCCCGCCATGATCATCCGCGCCACCCAGAAAAAGATAATGTCAGGACCAGTCACCAGATCCGACGTCGGATAGAACTTCGCCTGCGTCGGCCCGTCCATCGTCGCATACGGCCACAGCCACGAGCTGAACCACGTGTCCATGCTGTCCTCGTCCTGCACCCAGTTCTCCGGATCAACCGGCGGCACATCGCTAACATGCAGGTCGCCTCCCTCGATGTTCCCCACATCCAGCGTCTCCGCCCCCTGCAGCGCCACCGCACGCTCCTTCCGATACCACACCGGAATCCGATGCCCCCACCACAACTGCCGACTGATGCACCAGTCCTTCAACCCGCCCATCCAGTGCGCAAAGGTCTTCTTCCACCGCTCCGGCCGGAACCGGATCGCATCGCTCGCCACCGCCTCCGCCGTCTCCGCCACACTCGGATACTTCAAAAACCACTGCAGCGACAACCGCGGCTCAATCGGCACGTCCGCCCGCTCACTGTACCCCACATTGTTCACATAATCCTCCTCCTTCACCAGCGCCCCAGCCTCCCCTAGCATCTCCGCCGCCTTCACCCGCGCCTTGAATCGATCCATCCCGTCCAGCTCCGGACACTCCGGACAATTGATCCGCCCGTCCGCATGCAGCACGTCCCTCACCGGCAATCCATGCCGCACCCCAATCTCAAAATCCACAAGGTCATGCGCCGGCGTCACCTTCAGCGCCCCAGTCCCGAACTCCTTGTCCACCGCCGCATCCCCAATCACAGGAATCGGACCCCGCGGAAACGGCCGCCACACATGCTTCCCGATCAGATCCGCATGCCGCTCATCCTCCGGGTGCACCGCCACCGCCGTGTCCCCCATCAGGGTCTCCGGCCGCGTCGTGCTGATCTCCAGAAACCTCCCCGGCTCCTCCACCACCTCATACCGCATCGTGTAGAATTTCCCCTTCTGCTGCTTCGGAATCACTTCCTCGTCACTCAATGCCGTCAGGCTCACCGGACACCAGTTCACCATCCGCAACCCACGATAAATCAATCCCTTGCGGAACAAATCCACAAACACCCGCTGCACTTCGCGGCTGTATCCCTCGTCCATCGTGAACCTCAATCGCGTCCAGTCGCACGAACACCCTAACCGCTTCAGCTGCCCGATGATGATCCCGCCGTACTTCTCCTTCCACTCCCACACCCGCTCCGTAAACGCCTCCCGCCCCAGATCCCGACGCGTCTTCCCCTCCGTCTTCCGCAACTCCTTCTCCACCTGCGTCTGCGTCGCAATCCCCGCATGATCCGTCCCCGGCAGCCACAACACTTCCTTCCCCTCCTGCCGCGCCCGCCGCGCCAGAATGTCCTGCAGCGTGTTGTTCAGCACATGCCCCAGATGCAGAATCCCCGTCACGTTCGGCGGCGGAATCACAATGCTGTACCCAGGCTTCTCACTCCCCGCATCCGCCGTGAAACACCCAGCCTCCTGCCAGCGCGCATACCAGCGTTCCTCTACCTCGCCCGGAAGATAAGCTTTCGTCAGTTCTGCCATAGTCCCGCCGTCATACCGGGCACCCCTCACACGCGCAAGGGACGAAACCACCCACCCACCTCCTCAACTCTCTCCCCTCGCCTCCCTTTTCCCATGGCACCTTCCCTCCCCCCACCATACCTTCAACGCATGACCGACCGCGAATCCTCCGTTTTCTCCCAACTCCGGACCGAAGCCATCGCCGCCGTCCTCATCCTCGAACGCGAGGACGACGCCGAACCAGTCGCCGAAGCCCTCCTCGCAGGAGGCATCCGCGCCATGGAACTCACCCTCCGTACCCCCGCCGCCCTCGCCGCTCTCCGCCGCATCCGCCGCGCCTTCCCCGAAATGCTCGCTGGCCTCGGCACCGTCCTCACCCCGGACCAGGTCCTCCAAGCCGTCGACGCCGACGCCGCCTTCGCCGTCGCCCCAGGCATGAACCCCACCACCGTCTCCGCAGCCCGCGACGCCAATCTCCCCTTCGCCCCAGGCATCTGCACCCCCTCAGACATCGAACAAGCCCTCGCCTTCCACTGCCGTCTCCTCAAATTCTTCCCCGCTGAACCCTGCGGCGGCCTCAAATACCTCGAAGCCATCGCCGCTCCCTACCACCACCTCGGCCTCCACTACATCCCCCTCGGCGGCATCTCCGAATCCAATTGCGGCGACTGGCTCCGCCACCCACTCACCGGAGCCGTCGGCGGTTCATGGCTCGCCCCGCGCGACCTCATCGCCCGCAAAGACTGGGCCGCCATCACCGACCGCGCCGCCCGCGCCATCGCCATCCGCAACGGCATCCGCAACTCCAGCGAAACCTGACCGCCTCCCCAAACCACGCGCCATGCCACCCAATCATCCCCGGCCCCTCTCCCGGCGCGCCCTCCTCCTCCGTGCCGCCGCCACCGCGGCTTCCTCTCTCCCCGCCTGCCGCAAGAAAACCGCCGCCACCCCACCCGCCCCTCCTCCTTGGTTCCTCACTCCCCTCGCTCCGCCGCCCGACTGGTCATCCCTCGACCCATTCCAGGATTCCCTCACCCGCGACGCCTTCACCCAACTCCTCGACGCCACCCTCACCGCCACCCCAGGCGCATGGTTCACCCACATCGAAATCACCGAATCCGCCGCCCTCATCCGCCGTGCCTCCCGCGACGCCTCGCTCCCGCCCTACACACTCCGCTTCGCAGCCTCCGCCTCCCTCCCGAAACCCGACTCCCGCTTCTGGCGCAAACCCTCGGAACTCCCACCCCTCTCCAACCCAGCCAAACCCCTCGCTGACCTCCGCATCGCCATCGACCCAGGCCACATCGGCGGCCCATGGGCCCGCATGGAAGAACGCTGGTACCGCATGGGCGACGCCTCACCAGTCCAGGAAGGCAACCTCACCCTCGCCACCGCCGCCGCCCTCCGACCCCTCCTCGAATCCATGGGCGCTCACGTCGACCTCGTCCGCTCCTCCAACGACCCGCTCACTCCTCTCCGCCCGCCAGACCTCCTCGAAACCGCTCGCCTCAGCCTCCAGCAGGACGGCACCGCCATCACCGACCGCTCCCTCCGCCGCGAAAGCGAACGGCTCTTCTACCGCACCGCCGAAATCAGAGAACGCGGCCGCCGCGTCAACGCCATCCTCAAACCAGACCTCGTCCTCTGCCTCCACTTCAACGCCGATAGCTGGGGCGGCGACCCCGCCAACCCGCGCTTCTCCACCGCCAATCACCTCCACGTCCTCGCCCACGGCTGTCTCCTCCCCGGCGAACTCACCCTCGACGACCAACGCCTCGAATCCCTCAAACGCATCATCCAGGGCATCCCCGAAACCGAACTCGCCCTCTGCAACGCCGTCGCCCGCCGCATGGCCGAAGCCACCAGCCTCCCTCCCTACCGCTACCCAGGCAACTCCGCACGACCCGTCGCCGACAACCCCTTCGTCTGGATCCGCAATCTCCTCGCCAACCGGGTCTACGAATGCCCAGTCGTCTTCCTCGAACCCTACGTCATGAACAACGCCGACGTCTTCGCCAGAATCCAGGCCGGCGACTACGAAAACACCCGCGAGGTCGCCGGTATCACCCGTCCCTCCATCTTCCGCGAGTACGCCTCCGGAACCGCCGCCGGGCTCGCCGACTACTTCCGCGCCGCCCGCTCCTCCGTCTGACACCCGCCCGCGCTCAGAGCTTGATCGTCTCCCCGAGAATATGCCGCGCCGCTTCCGCGACGTCCTTATCCCCTCGGCCAGACAGATTCACAATGATCACGCTCTCCTTCGGCATCGCCGGAGCCACCTTCCTCACATGCGCAATCGCATGCGCCGTCTCCAAAGCCGGAATGATCCCCTCCACCCGCGCCAGCTCCTGAAACGCCTCCAGCGCCTCCGAATCCGTCGCATACGTGTACTCAATCCGCCCGATGTCCTGGTAATACGCGTGCTCCGGCCCCACCGCCGCATAGTCCAACCCCGCACTCACACTGTGCGTGAGCTGAATCTGCCCGTCATGGTCCGCCAGCAGCCACGTCTTCGTCCCCTGTAACACCCCCAGCCGCCCACCCTGGAACCGCGCCGCATGCCGACCCTCCGTAATCCCGTCACCACCAGCCTCCACCCCGATCATCCGCACCCCCTCATCGCCCAGAAAGGCATGAAACAACCCGATCGCATTGCTCCCCCCACCCACACACGCCACCAGCAGCTCCGGCAACCGACCTTCCCGCTCCAGCACCTGCCGCCGCGCCTCCACCCCGATCACCCGGTGGAAATCCCGCACAATCATCGGAAACGGATGCGAACCCAGCGCACTCCCCAGAATGTAATGCGTCGTCCGCACATTCGTCACCCAGTCCCGCATCGCCTCATTCACCGCCTCCTTCAGCGTCGCCTGCCCGGCCGTCACCGCCCGCACCTCCGCTCCCAGAAACCGCATCCGCGCCACATTCAGCGCCTGCCGCCTCATGTCCTCCGCCCCCATGTAAATCACACACTCACAACCAAACCGCGCCGCCACCGTCGCCGTCGCCACCCCGTGCTGCCCAGCCCCAGTCTCCGCAATGATCCGCTGCTTCCCCAGCCGCTTCGCCAGCAGAATCTGCCCCAGCGCATTGTTGATCTTATGCGCCCCCGTATGCAGCAAATCCTCCCGCTTCAAATACACCTTCGCCCCACCCAACTTCTCCGTCCACCGCTCCGCCAGATACAACGGCGTCGGCCGCCCCACATACTCGCCCAGCAAGCGGTCCAATTCCGCCTGAAACGCAGGATCCGCCTTCGCCCGATCATACTCGTCCGCCAGCTCCTTCAGCGCGAACATCAATGTCTCCGGCACAAACATGCCGCCAAAGCGGCCAAAATGCCCATGCGCGTCAGGAAGTGTAGTCAGGTCAGCCATGCAAATAAGGTTCAGGGAGGATTCCCGCTCAGCTACGCCGCCGACACCACCCTGAAAAGCCCTTTTTCACCCCTCTCCACTCATCAACCGCGCCGCCGCCTTCTCAATCCCATCCCCATCCCCCCCAGCACCACCAACCCACTCACCCCAACCTCAGGTACCGCACCCCCACCCCCAACATCCACCGCTCCAAGTACCAACCGCAACGAATTCACCGCGTCCCCCGGCAATATCTGCGCCTCGTCCCACCCTGCCACCGCCACCGTCCCAGTGATCTCAGTGCCGGAATACACCCAGAAATAATCACTCAGCCCAAGCGGCCCGTCATTCACCGGAAACCGCGCCTCCGTCGAAAAAATCCCCTGCGCCGTCGCCGTCGCACTCCCCGTGCTGTTATACACCCACAGATACACCCGCTCATTGTTGAACTTGTCATGCTCTGCCTCGCTCTCCGTGAGCGACACCGATCCCACCACCTTCCCAGGATTCGCAGTCGCACCAACACCCGCAGACCTCACCATGCCAGTCCCGAACTCCACAAAACTGCCCGCAGGATCAGACAAGTCCGTCACTATTCCAACCCGAATCAATGACCCATTGGCCACCAGCGTCGTCCCGCCCGGCTGAAACACCCCCGGTCCCCACTTGGTACTCGACAACGACAGTGTCGTGGCCTTCAGCGAAAAAGGCATTCCAAAGCAAGCAATGAGCAGAGTTAGCTTCATAATGCGCTACCCTAACGCACCAACACCGGATCGTCAAGGAGCACCCGCAGGAGTCGCTCCCGGCGCCGCAGGAACCGCCGCAGGCTTCGCCGCCTCACCCGCCGCAGGCTTCGGCTCCGTCGCCGCCTTCACCTTCGCCGCTTCCACCTGCGCCCGGAACTTCGGAATGCGCGACGCAATCGGTGACGCCGGTGCCGCCGCCTCCGCCTTGCCCAGAAACTCCAAGGCTCGGTCAAACGCCTTCGCATTCACACACATCCGGAACCGCTGCATCTCCAGCCGCTGCAGCGTCAGCGCCGCAGGCTTCCGCTCCTCAATCAGCTTCCCGATAATCCCCAGACACTTCTCCAGATCCCCATTCCCAATCGCCTCCGCCATCGGATCCATGATCGCGTCATACAACTCCTGAAACTGTCGCTTGGAAACATAATCATCCACCTCCGCACGAATCGCATCCAGTTCCTTCACCCCGCTCAACGGAGCCTCCCGCAGCTTCGCCGGAAGATCCGGCTGCACCGAAACCGCAAACCCCGCACCCTGCGCCGCAATCAACTGCGCCAGCAACACCCCCTTGGCAGCCGGATCAGCCGCCGCCACCGCCGCCTGCAATCGCTCAATCTCTCCACCATCAGCCACCCACTTCGCCACCATCATCACCGCCTCCTCCGCAGTCTGCGCACCTGCCGGATGACCCACCAAAGGTAGCCCCTCCTTCGAAAACACCGCCGTGTACGGAAAATCCACCACCCGCAACCCTTGCACCACCTCCCCGTATAACGCCGCCACCGCAGGTTGCGACTCGTCAGCCGACACCACCACCGCATCCTCTCGGACCACCGCCCCAAAATGCTTCGCCGATTCCGTCAGCGTCGCATCGACCCCACCCGGCGTCAGCACCACCAGCAGGAACTTCTGCCCCGCCTTCATCCCTCCCAACACCTTCTTCAACTCAGGCCCCGGCAAGGTCACCGTCTGACCAATCGCCGCAGGCGGACCAGCCGGTACCGCCTCTTGAGCCTTCAAACCCAGAACGCTGCCGCCAAATGCAAAAAGGAAACCAAGAATTCGCAGTGTGTTCATGATGCCAGTGGGGAAAAATAGTTTGGGCTCGCCAGGATACCCGGCGAGCCCAAACACGAATTATTGACTCAAATCAAGCGCGCTTGCGGCGGGCAATGAAAGCCAAGGCAGCCAGACCAGAGAAGGTCGTCGTGGTCGGCTCAGGAACCACAGTTCCGAGGACGAACCGCGGATTGTGGGTCGCATCACCGGTAACAATGCTACCTGGATTCCAGCCAGGAATCGTCACCACGCTCGTGAAGTCGGTCGCAGAAACAACCGTCACGTCGTCACCCACACCACTCACGTCGTTGTTCGGGAACAACTTCGTAGAAGCGAAAATCGCTTGCTGGCTGGCGGTCAGCGAAGAGGCGGAATTGTACGCCCAGATGTAGATCGCCTTGCCATTGAATTGGGTGTGGTCAGCTTCTGGAAGCGAGGTCGTCACCGAACCAGTGATCTTCGAGGTCGTCGAAACGATCGTGCGGGTCGAGCCAGCACCGAACTCAACAAACGAACCCACTGGATCAGCGAGATTCGAGATCGAACCAACGCGGATCAGCATGCCCGTACCAGCAACCGTGACACCGTCAGCAAGGAACAGACCAGCACCAGTCCGGCCCGTCGAAAGCGACACCGTCGAAGCTTGAGCAGCGAGAGGCAGCAGTGCAGCTGCAAGAAGGATGAGTTTCTTCATAGGATATGTAGCGTGTTTTAATGAATTTCAATGGAATGTCAAGGAGCAATTGGCTCAGCAGGAACAGTCCAGACAAAACCAGTGTTCGGCTTGCGGACAAGAATGAAGGACGTGCCTTCTTTCAGCTGAACAGCGGTCGCGTCGTTGAAGTCTTCATCGAACCAGCTCGCCGTCGTGCCGTCGTTGTAGTGGAAGAAGTTCTTGAGGGAACCATTCGGCTGAGCAATCCGGATCACATCAGCTGTGTTCAACTCTTCACCCGACTGAACACCGCCAGTCGGAGTCTTCAGAGCGGAATTGCCGAGCGTGAAGGAAGCACCCACCGCACGGGTCACCGCCATGATGTTCAGACCTGCTTGAACTGGAAGCGCGGTCGGACCAGTCTTCACACTGCCCACGCGGACAAAGGACACCGGCGTCGCAAGCTTGCGGACAATGAAAACACCTTGTTGAGGAGGAATCGCGAGGTTTTGAGCCTCATTGAAGTCTTCATCGTACCAAGCCGTGGTCGTACCGTCATTGTAGAAGAAGACCTTCTTGATCGCCTTCGTCGATGCGTCGAGGATCCGAACTTCGTCAGCGGCGTTGATTTCTTCACCGGACTTCAAGCCAGCGCTGTTCGTCGCACCGAAGAAGTCACCAATGGTGACATGCTTGCGGATCCGGACGGTCGCACCAGCAGCCAGACCATTGCTGATGTCAGTCGTGGTCGTGATCGAGTTCGCGGTGTTCGATGCGATCGAAGACCAGGACCCCGGAACGCCGCCGGTCGACACTTCGACATAGAAGCCAGGACCATAAGCACCAGCCGTCAGCGGCGTGCCGCTGAAGTTGATCGTCGTGCCAGTCGTCGTCGTCGTCGCACCAGCGAACTCAATCTTGTTGACGAGCGTCGGAGCGATGAAGGACAGGCCCGAGGCACTGCCGTTCACAGTCACGGTGATGTAGCCCACCGGGTCAGTGACCGCGGTCTGGGCCGAAGCTCCGGCTGCGGCAGCGATCGAGATCGCGCCGATGAGGATGGAGAGTTTGTTTTTCATGGGTTGTGAGGTGGGATTTTTGCGTGGGCTAATAGGAAATTAGAAGATGCCTGGGGGGATGTAAAGAATTTCGTGCAAAAAGTTCGAAGAAAGTTCACAGGGGCCTTTATGGCTGCTTTAATTATCGGCAATTCGTTGAATTTCAGTTTGTTACGTTTGTTATGACGGCCTCCCGGGCTCCGTTTCGAACCCGATTTCCGGGCCGGATTGACCGCCGATTTCCCGTTAGGGATCACGGCGGCCGGCCCCTCTTTCACTGGGTCCCGTCACGCCGGCGAAGGCGCTCCCCGATCCGCTGGAAGATGTTCTTCCGGACCGGATCCGTCCCCGGTGGGTACCCGGCGGAATCAAATGGGACGTCACGCTCATACGCCGGCAGCGCCAGTTCGCTCGTGTCCCGGTCCGGCTTCAGGAACCGCTCCGCATCAGGTCCAACCACCGTCCGTTGGGTCTCCGAAGCCGTCACATTCACCATGTCGTCCGACGAATCAATAATCCGCGCCTGCAGCATCACCAGCAACTCCCGCCGCTGCTTGATCCGGCTGTTCGATCCAAACAGATACTTCACCACCGGAATCTTGCTCAACACCGGCAACCCGCTCGCAGAACGACGGTCCTGATCGGAAATCAACCCGCCCAGCACCAGAATCCCGCCGTTCGGCACCGTAATCCGCGTGTTCAACTCCTGCGTCGAGATGTTCGGAATGTCGTTCCCGTTGATCTGCGTGCTCCCGTTGATCGTGTCGTTCAGCTGGCTGATGTTCAGCGTGATCTCGTTCTTCGAATTGATCAGCGGCTGCACCTGCAGGGACAGCACCACGTTCTGATACTCGATGCTGCTGTTCAGCGACGTCGTGCCGCCCGCCACAATCTGCGACTGCTGATTGCTCGGAATCGGCACCCGCTCACCACTCGAAATGCTCGCCACTTCGTTGTTCGCCACCGTCACGTGCGGCTTCGCCATCAGCCGCGCCTTGCCGGATGTCTCCAGCACCTTCACGTAAGCGTTGAACAGCTCCCCGAACGCCGCATACATGTTCAGCCCGGAACCCCCCGTCGGGAAATTCGAGATCGTGTCCAGAATGCCCGGATCAATGAAGTTGTTGCCGCCGCTGCTCCGGAAAAATCCAGCCGCACTCACATCCTGACCGAAAATCTGCAGGTCTTCCACCCGCCGCAGATAATCGACGCTCGTCTGCATGTTGTCATCAATCCCCACCTGCGCCACCACCGCGTTGATATGCACCTGCAGCGGACGCCGGTCCATCTCCTGAATCAGCTCGGAAACGCGCTGAATCGAATCCGGCGGCCCTGACACAATCAGGCTGTTCGTCCGCGGATCGGAAATCAGCAGGGTCTTGCCCACCGCCTGCGCCTTCGGTGGCTCCGTCACACTCCCGGAAAGCCCGCCACCTCCCGATGTCCGGCCTCCCGCCCCGAGTCCGCCACCACCCAGTCCACCACCGCCGCCAAAGCCGCCGCCACCCAATCCACCACCCGAATTGCCACCGCCAAACGCACTGCCGCCAAAGCCGCCGCCACTCCGGTTGCTCGTCGTCCCACCCCCGGAAAGCCCGCCCGTCCGCGAAGCCCCGCCCGCACCGCCAGCCGCACCGCCACCACCAGAGGACCCCTGCCCCGCCGTGCCCGCACCCGATGTCTCCAGCGACGTCACCGCAATCTGGAAAAAGTCATTCACCGGCACATAACGCAATTGCTGCGTCAGCAGGTTCTTCACACGGCTCGGCTCGTCAAACTCACGAATCAGCAGCTTCAGATAATCCACGTGCTCCTTCGGCCCGTGCACAAACACCCGGTTCGTCCGCGGATCCGACTTCACCATCACAGAATTCCCGTCAGGCATGATCCCCGTCGCCGCAGAACCCGAAGACCCAGACGGCATCACCACACCACCGCCGCCCGGCACCGCTCCACCCCCCAGATTCGCCGCCGCCTGTCCCGGCGCGATCGACCGGAAGCCACTCCCGCCACCGCTCGTCTTGCCCTGCGATTGCGCCTGCAGAATCGTCGAAAGAATCTGCTCCACGTCCTCCGCAGACGCCCGCTCCAGCGGCACCCACTCATGCACCATCTTCACCGGCGGAAGATCAATGCCTTTGATCAGCCGCAGAATCGTCCGAATGTTAGAAACCGTCTCCTGCACCACAATCGCATTCGCCGATGGCACCGCCACATACTTCGTCCACGTGTGCGTCGGGGCCGCCTGCGCAATCAACTGCGCCGCGTCGTTGACCGGCAGGTACTTCAGGATAATCACAAAATTCACCGGAATGTCCTCCTCCGGAAGGTCCTCCTCCCGCGTGTAGATCGGCGCGCCGTTGGACGGCCCCTCAATCAGCGGCGGCTTGTTCAGCTGGATGATCTTGTCGATGTTCCCCTTGTAAGGCTGAATCACAAACCCCTGAATCATCAGCGACGCCTTGATGAAATCCTCCGCCTCCTGCGCCGTCATCGGCACCGACGGATTCTTCGTGATCGATACCGTCCCCTGCAATCCCGCATCCCGGATGACGTGCCGCCCCGTGATCTCTTCGTACTTGAAAATCACGTCGTTGATCGGCGCATCCACAAACGCAATGTCCGCCAGCGGATTGTCGTCATCCGCCGCCACCGCATCAGGATCCCCTAGCGAAGATGGCAGCACCCCGCCGGCTCCCGGCAATGGCGTCGCCCCAGGCCCTCCCGTCCGCCGCGGCACAGCCCCCGGCACCGTCGCGCCACCGGGCGTTGTCCTCCCACCAGGTGCCGTCGCACCCGCTCCCGGAACCGTCGCCCCAGCGGGTGCCGCCGCTCCTGCTGGTGCCGCCGCTCCCGTCGGCGTCGCCGCTCCCCCCTGAGGCCCAAATCGCCGGTTACCACGGCCACCACCCGGAACTCCCGACCCGCGACCCGTTCCCGGTGCCGCCGCACTCCCAGCATTCGTCGACGGCGCTCCCCCAGGAAGCACAATCGACGGCCGCCGCGGCGCAGCCCCCGGCACAGGCCCGCTCGCCGCCGGATCTTCCACCGCTCCCGCAGCCGCCGGCGCAGCAGGTGCCGCCGCTCCTCCCGCAGGCGCACTCGCAGCCGGTGCCGCCGCTCCTCCAGCAGGCGCACCAGCCGGAACCGCCGCCGCTGCCGCAGCCGCCGAAGCCTTCACCGCCTCCACACTCCCTTCCACTGGATCCCCAGTCGGTGCCGCTGCCCCAGCCTCCGCCGGAACCTGCGGAATCGCCGTGTTGTTCTGCGCCATCATCCTCGCGCGAAGCGCCGCAGACACCCGCGTCGGCGGTTCAATCGGCGTCCGCGTTCCAGCGGATCTGTCGGTTTCCACAGCATTGGCAGCCATGGGCAGCGAAAGGACGAGCGGCAAAAGCCGGAAGCGGAGAGACATAAAGTTGGGAATTGGAAAAAGTTGGAAAATCAAAAGTCTGGATCGAAGCGCACCCGCTTCAGTTCGTCGGCAGCACCACCCGCCGCTTTGGCGGGCCATTCTCACGGCCACCCGGTTGCTGCGAAGGCGTTGGCTGGGCCTGCGGCGCCGGCGCCACCGCCGCCGGTTGCACCACCTGCGGCTGCACATTCACACCCGCCTGCACCTGCGCAGCCCCTCCCGGCACCGCCCCCTGACCAGAAAGGAAATTCACCATCGCCGCATTGTTGTTCACCGGCACCGTCTGCCCGTTCACAATCATCGTCCCATTCGCCCCAGCCGCCGCATTCGGCTGCGCCCCCCCCTGCTGCCCCGGCACAAACGCCTGCGGAGCCTGGTACGGAGCCGCCAGATTATTCACCCCAGTCTGATTCACCTGATTCGGCAGATTCGGCCCCCCTCCAGGCCTCATCCCCGGCCCACGCATGTTCCCCGGCAGATTCGGCTGCCCAGCCCCCGCCGCCGGCGAACCACCCTTCATGTTCGACAAAGCCTTGTCGTCAAACTGCACCTCCCCAGTCTGCCCGTCCTTCTCAAGAATCACCGACGTCTGCTTCAGCGTCCGCCCGCGGTTCAATCCCACAA
>JAIXVE010000125.1 GCA_027483175.1 Verrucomicrobiaceae bacterium
CCATAACGCTTCTTCACTGGAGGAGCGATTTAAAGAGGTGGGATACACCGCCCAGATTACAAGTCCATAGTCTCTATGACTGTGACCTCAGCAGTCGCAAGCAAGGCGAACATTCAGGGGTGGATGGCTGCGAGGAACGAGCGAGCCGATGCCCCTGTGGTTGGACGAGCCCGGCAATAGCACCCGGGGGGTAGAAGTGAGAAGTGAGAAGTGAGAAGTGAGAAGTGAGAAGTGGGAAGTGGGAGGTGGAAGTGAGAAGGGGTTGGTTGGTTGGTCGGGTTTGGGGACGCAACCCACGTTGGGGTTGGGGATTTGTTGGGGGTGGACCCAAGGTAGGCCTTCGTGCCTCAGGCCAACCTTGGGCTCTGGGACGCAATCCCGTTGGGATTGGAGGAGGAGTGGGGGCGTGTGCAGGATGGGGAAGCGGGGGATGAGGGGTGTGGTTGGGTGGTCGGGGGGGAATAGGGCGTATAGGGCTGATGGGACGAATAGGGCGTATAGGACCGATGGGACGGATCGGACGGATCGGACGGATCGGACGGATCGGACGGATGGGGCGTGTAGGGAGAATGGACGGGATGGACGGGATGGACGGGATTGACGGGATGGACGGGCGGATGGGGCGGATGGGGCGGATGGGGCGGATGGGCGGATAGGCGGATAGGCGGATAGGCGGATAGGCAGATAGGGCGGGACGATAGGACGTCTGGAAAGGAAGGGCAGGAAGGGCAGGATGGGGAGCTGAGAGGATGAGCGTGAAGATGTGGGGCTTGTGGAGGGAGGGGTGGATCTCAGTCAGAGAGCGGGAATGTGAAATGAGATGTGACGATTGGCGGAGGGAGGGGCGAGTACGGAGCCTCGCGGTCTTGGGCTGGTTCGGAGGGGTGGAGAGCTTGAGCGGGGCCGGGCCAGCGGGATGGCTTCGGGAAAGCGGCAGCGGGCTTCCGCATTCCAGGGCCTTTGGCGGGCTGGTTTCTGGGGTGCGTGTTATTGGCCGGTGCTGCGGGCGATGACGGCGAGGATGACGGCGGCGGTGATGAGGGAGGTGCCTGCGAAGCGCCATGCCATGGCGCGTGGGCCGGCGCTGGAGCGTTCGGGGTTACCGAACCATGAGCCTGCGAACCAGACGAGGGCGAGGGACCACATGCCGCGGGTGCTGTAGATGATGTTGACGCCGGTGGGGTCGTTGAAGAAGGCGAGGGCGATGCCCATGGCCATGCCTTGGGCGGCGAGGAGGAGGCTTCCCCAGATGACCCATGGTCGGGAGGGTTTGGGGATGCGGAAGGTGGCTGGGGCGGAGGCGGGGATGGCGGCGAGGGAGAAGAGGCCGATGCACTGTGGGAGGGCGGCGAGGAAGGTGGTGCCGCCGAATTTCGGGGCCCACATGCCGATGAGGACATCGGAGACGCCGAAGAAGAGAGAGCTGAGGAGACCGAGGATGAGGGCGTCGGCGCGGGCGCGGCCGGGTTTGGCGTCGCCGATGCCGACGAGGACGATGCCAGCGGTGGTGAGGAAGGCGGCGAGCCAGAGGGTTGGGGAGAGGGAAGTGCCGGCGAGGGCGACGGCGGTGAAGGCGACGAAGACGACCTTGGTGCCGAGGACTGGGGTGACGACGGAGACATCGCCTTTAGCGATGGCGGCGAAGGTGCACCATGCGCCGGCGTAGATGAGGGCGGAGGTGAGGATGGGGCGCCACCAGTCGGCTGGGGCGAGGCTGCCGGGGTTGATGAAGAACAGCGGCAGGAAGAAGGGCATCGCGACGATGTTGGCCCAGTGGAAGCTTTCGATGGGGCCGGCTCCTTCGAGGTAGGCGCGTTTGAAGAGGAGAGAGCCGACGGTGTAGACCAGCGCGCAGGCGAGCGGGAGCAGGAGGTAGAAGGGCATGGCTGGCGGCGCGGACGTGGGATGCGTCCGGGGGGAAATCAAACTGTATCGGGGTGTGAGCCCGGATTGTTTTTGGCGCAGCGGCCTGGGGTGGGAAAAAGGAAAGGATGGAACGGGGGGCCGTTCCATCCTTTCGGGGGAATTGAGGTGTTAGAATCGATCAGCCGATGGCCTTGGCGTAGAGGGCGGCGACGGCGTCCCAGTTCACGACATTCCAGAAGGCGGAGATGTAGTCCGGGCGGCGGTTCTGGTAGTGGAGGTAGTAGGCGTGTTCCCAGACGTCGAGGCCGAGGATGGGGGTGCCTTCGCAACCGGCGACGGCCTTGCCCATGATGGGGGAGTCCTGGTTGGCGGTGGAGGAGACGGCGAGTTTGCCGTCGAGGACGACGAGCCATGCCCAGCCGGAGCCGAAGCGGGTGGTGGCGGCCTTGGCGAATTCGGTTTTGAAGTTATCGAAGCTGCCGAAGGTGGCGTCGATGGCAGCGGCGAGCGGGCCGGAGGGGAGACCGCCTTTGCCGGGGCTGAGGATGGACCAGAAGAACGAGTGATTGACGTGACCGCCGGCGTTGTTGCGGACGGCGGTGCGGATGGCCTCGGGGACGGCGGAGAGATCGCGGACGAGGGCGTCGGCGGATTTGGCTTCGAGGTCGGCGTGGGAGGCGAGGGCGTTGTTGAGATTGGTGATGTACGCCTGGTGGTGTTTGCCGTGGTGGATTTCCATGGTGCGCGCGTCGATGTGGGGTTCGAGGGCGTCGAGGGCGTAGGGGAGAGCTGGGAGAGTGTGGGCCATGATAGTGAACGTGAATGAATTGGGGGGACGGTACGCTTCAGAGAGCGGGATGGATGATGGATGGGGAGGCGAGACGTGCAAGCGCGGGGCGGGTGGTTTGCGAGATGGGATTCAGAGAGGGAGTTCGCCCTGGATGGGGGGAGCGGGTGGTGGGGAGGTGGTGGGGCGGGAGAATTCAGGGCGGACCGGTTCCTTGCGGCTGCCGTGGCGGAGGTAGACCCGTTTGGCCTCGGATTGGACGGAAGAGAGACGGCGGAGACGCTGGAAGGCGTCGAGGGCGTGGCGGCGGGCGGAGGTATCGTCGACGATGGGGGCGGGGTAGTGGTGGCCGATGCGGCAGTTGGCGCGGATCTGGAGGGAGGCGGGCATGAGGTGGGGTTGGGTGATCCATGCGGCGGGGACGCCTTCGAGTTCCGGGATCCATTGGCGGATGAAGTGGCCGTTGGGGTCGTGGGTGGCGGCTTGTTTGGCGGGGGAGTAGACGCGGAGCGTGTTGATGCCGGTGGTGCCGCTCTGCATCTGGAACTGAGGGAAATGGATGCCGGGTTCGAAGTCGAGGAAGTGTCGGGCGAGGAAGACGGCGGAGGGACGCCAGTGGAGCCAGAGGTGATAGGCGGCGAAGGAGGCGAGCATGGCGCGCATGCGGAAGTTGATCCAGCCGGTGGCTTTGGTGGCGCGCATGCAGGCATCGATCATGGGGAAGCCGGTGAGGCCTTCGGACCATGCGGCGAAGCGTTCGCGGCCCTGGGGGGAGTTGGTGGCGGCTTCGCGGAGATCGTCGTAGGCGCGGTGGAGGTTATGGAATTCGAGGGAGGGTTCGTCTTCGAGTTTCTGGATGAAGTGGCAGTGCCAGCGGAGACGTGAGGAGAACGAGCGGAGGGAGTCGCGCCATGGTTTGATGGACGGGCCTGTGGAGACGGGGATGGACTGGAGGTGATGGAGGGCGGCGTCGGATTGCTGGACGACCGAGCGGAGGGAGATGGCGCCCCATGCGAGGTGCGGGCTGAGCCGGGAGCAGGCGGAGGTGGCGGAGAGCGGACTGCTCATGCCGCGGCGGTAGTTGATGGCGCGGTGGGAGAGGAACGAGTCGAGCGTGGCGAGGGCGTTTTCGGAGCCGCCGGGCTGGCGGATTTTGGAGGAAGGGGCGAGGTTGAAGTCGCGGGGTGTGCGGCGACCGTCGCTGCGGATGCCCTTGAGGGCGGGGAGCTGGTGGGGAGTTGGGAGGAGAGATTGGCGCATGCGGGATTCCCAGAGATCGGCCCAGCCGTCGCGGGAGCGGAGACGGCGGACGACCCCGTGCTGGGGGATTTCGGACCATGGGATGCGGCGGTGGTGGCACCATGCGGCGACGGCGCGGTCGCGTGTGTAGGTCCAGTCGGGACCGGTTTCCTCGTGTGACCAGAGGTGGGTGAAGGCGGTTTCGCGCCAGAGTTGTTCGAGGACATCGGCGGCGTGGCCGACGCGGGTGACGAGCCGGTTGCCGAGGAGGCGGAGCGAGCGGTCGAGGGATTCGAGGCATTCGTTAGCGAATTCGAGGTGGGAGGCGTCGAATTCGGGGGCCTGGGGCCATGAGGGTTCGTAGATCCAGAGACAGAGGACGGGGTTGCCGGAGGCGGCGGCGGCGGAGAGCGGGGCGTGGTCGGCGGTGCGGAGGTCGCGTTTGAACCAGACGATCTGGAGGCCGAGGGACATGAGAGCGGGAGAGGAGGATGGGTGCGGGGATCGACGGAGGAAGAACGACGGAGGTGGGTGGGAGGGAGGAGGAAACGTCTGCGGTTGCGATGGGGGTGGGATGGGGGATGGGGAGGGGATGCTGGTGAGCGAGTGCCGATTCACGGCGATTGATTTTGAGAGTGCGGGGGCTGCGCCGGGGATGACGGATGCGCCGGTGCAGTGCGGCATGGCGACGATGAGGGGAGATGCGATTGAGGAGGGGAGTTTTTACCGGACGTATTTGAATCCTGGGAGGCCGGTGACGTGGAGTGCGCGGCAGGTGCATGGGATTGGGACCGAGGCGCTGGAGGGTGCGCCGGTGATGAAGACGTTGTGGCCAGAGTTTCGGGCGCGGTTGGGAGGGGCGGTGGTGGTGGCGCACAGTGCGGGGACGGAGAAGCGGTTTCTGAGGACCTTTCCGCTGCATGGGTTCGGGCCGTGGCTGGACACGGTGGTGCTGGCGCGGCGGGTGTGGAGCGGGCTGGGGGATTATTCGCTGGAGGGGTTGATTGTGCGGCTTGGGATGAAGGGGGAGCTGGACGAATTGTGTCCCGGGCTGTGGTTTCACGATGCGCTGTATGATGCGGTGGGGAGCCTGCTGCTGGTGCGGCGGCTGGTGCGGGAGGCTGGGTTGCAGGGGCGGCCGGTGAGGGAGTTGCTGGGGTGATGGAGGCGTGTGTGGGAGGGTTGGGGCAATGTCCTCTTGCGCGGGCGGGGTGACGCCATCAGGGGAGCGCGGTTCCCTTACTACTGGCCCTGCGAATACATGAGCGACTTCATCAAGCACGAGTGTGGCGTAGCCTTCGTGCGGCTGCGAAAGCCGCTGCAATACTACATCGACAAGTATCAGAATCCGCTCTGGGGATTTCATAAGTTGTTCCTGCTGATGGAGAAGCAGCACAACCGGGGGCACGACGGCGTGGGCATCGGGTGTACGAAGCTGCATGTGCCGCTGGGGCAGCCGTACATGGCGCGGGTGAGGTCGAGCAAGACGGACTCGCTGGGGATGGTGTTCCGGTCACAGATGGCGGTGTATGAGCAACTGGCGCGGAAGAACCGGATTTCGGCGAAGGACGGTGCGAGTGTGAAGGCTCATTTTGATTTCGGCGGTGAGCTGCTGATGGGGCATTTGCGTTATGGGACGAGCGGGGAGTTCGGGACGGGTTCGTGCCATCCCTATTTCCGGCGGAGCAACTGGCCGACGAAGAGCCTGATGGTGCTGGGGAATTTCAACATGACGAACACGCGGGAGTTGAATCAGTTGATGATTGACCGCGGGCAGCATCCGGTGTTCGGGACGGACACGCAGACGGTGCTGGAGGAGATCGGGTTTCACCTTGATGAAGTGCATACGGATATTTACCGGGAGGAGCGGGATGCGGGGACGCCTGGGAGTGAGATTCCGGCGATCATCAGTCAGAGGCTGGACATTACCGAGATCATCCGGCGGAGTGCGTGTCACTGGGATGGGGGGTATACGATTGCGGGTCAGATCGGGAACGGGGATGCGTTTGTGGTGAGGGATCCGCGGGGGATCCGGCCGTGTTTCTGTTATGAGGATGACGAAGTGATTGCGTTTGCGAGCGAGCGGGTGCCGCTGATGACGGTGTTCAGTGCGGGGATGGACCGGATTGAGGAAGTGGCACCGGGGACGGTGGTGGGGATGAAGAGTGACGGGACGGTGACACGGGAGGCGTTCGGGCCGGCGATGCCGGTGACGCCGTGTGCGTTCGAGCGGATTTATTTCTCGCGGGGGAACGATCCTGAGATTTATCAGGAGCGGAAGCGGTTAGGGGCGGCGCTGGTGCCGCAGATTCTGAAGGTGATCGACAACGATCTGGAGCGGGCGGTGTTCAGTTTCATTCCTAACACGGCGGAGGTGGCGTATCACGGGATGATGAGCGGGTTGCGGCTGCACCGGAGGCAGGAGGTGAAGCAGGCGATTCTGCAGGCGGCGGCGGACGGGACGCTGAATGAGGATCTGATTGACGATCTGATTCTGCGGAACTGGCCGCGCGGGGAGAAGATAGCGCACAAGGACATCAAGCTGCGGACGTTCATCAGTCAGGAGAGCAGCCGTCTGCAGCTGGCGAGTCATGTGTATGATGTGACGTACGGGGAGGTGCGGCCTGAGGATTCGCTGGTGGTGATTGATGATTCGATCGTGCGAGGGACGACGTTGAAGCAGAGCATTCTGAAGATGCTGACAAAGACGAATCCGAAGCGGATTGTGGTGGCGAGCACGGCTCCGCAGATCCGGTATCCTGACTGTTATGGGATTGACATGGCGGAGATCGGGAAGTTCATTGCGTTTCAGGCGGCGATTGACCTGCTGAAGTCGGGCGGGCACCGGTCGGTGATTGATGAAGTGTACCGGAGGGCGAAGGAGGAACTGAAGAAGCCTGCGAGCGAGCAGGTGAATGCGGTGAAGGGGATTTACGAGCCGTTCAGCGACGAGCAGATTGCGGGGCGGATCAGTGAGTTTGTGTATCCGGAGACGGACTGGCAGGGGGAGTTGATTATTCTGTTTCTGTCGGTGGGCGGGCTGCATGAGGCGGTGTCGCCGGATTGCGGGGACTGGTATTTTACGGGGGATTATCCGACGCCTGGGGGGTATGACGTGTGCAACCGGTCGTTTGTGCATTACTACGAGAACCGGGTGGGGCGGGTGTATGATGTGTGAGGCGGCATGAAGAAGGAGGTGCAGCAGCCAGTGCAGCCGGTGCCGGCTGGTGAGACGTGGCGGCAGCGGTTGGTGGCGGCGTGTCTGGCTGGGGTAGTGAAGGTGTGGTTCGGGACCTTGCGGGTGGAGGTGAGGGATGAGTCGGGGCTGGGGGCGAAGCCTCCGGAGGGAGGGAGCATCTGGGTATTCTGGCACAATCGGATTTTCTGTGTGCCGTGTCTGTACCGGCGGGTGACGAGGGGATTGACGCCTGGGGCGGTGCTGACGAGTGCGAGTCGGGACGGGGCGCAACTGGCGGCGGTGATGGCGCGGTTTGGGTTTCGGGCGGTGCGCGGGTCATCGAGCAAGCGAGCGGCGCAGGCATTGGTGGAGTGTCGGCGGGTGCTGCGAGGCGGGGCGGTGCTGGGGATTACGCCGGATGGGCCGAGGGGTCCGAGGTATCAGCTAGCGCCCGGGGTGGTGCAGTTGGCGCGGGTGACTGGGGTGCCGGTGATTCCGCTGCATATCCGGCTGCATGCGAAGTGGGAATTGAAGTCGTGGGACCGGTTTCAGATTCCGAAGCCGTTTTCGCGGGTGACGGCGGTATTGGGGATGCCGTTTGAGGCTGGAGAGGATATTGAGGCGGAGCGGGAGCGGTTGGAAGGGATATTGAGGGCGGGGACTGTGGACTGAGGCGCGGGAGCGGGCGTCAGTCTGATTTTTTGCGGGGAGCGGGTTTGGGTTCGTTGTCGTCGTCCTGAGGGCCGGTGGTGCCGCTGGACCAGCCTGCGCCTTCGTCTGGTTTGGCGAGGTACTGACGGAGATTCTGGTCGCCGCGGAAGATGCTGCCGAGGCCGTAGGAGGCGGCTGCGCCGATGAAGAGGGCCATGATGGTGACCATGGTCATTTCGCCGAGGCCCGGGCGGCAGCGGATGTTGGGGTTACGGCGCTGGTAGTAGTAGAGGACCGGGGCGATGGAGACGCAGAAGACGCTGAAGAAGATCAGGTGGGGGAGGTAGAACTTGATCACGGCGGCGAAGGGGGGGCTTTGGAGGGGATAGTCGGGTTTTGGGGGGCGGACGTCAACCCCTTGGTGGGGGGCTGCAAGTTTTGCAGACGGCCACTTGCCGGGTGAGGGGTGCGTGTTACGGTTTCGTTTTCAATCACGCCGCAACTACACATGGGAAAGACACTGTTCGAAAAAGTCTGGGAAGCGCACACGGTTCGCACGCTGCCCAATGGTCAGACGCAACTGCTTATCGGGACGCACCTTATCCATGAGGTGACGAGTCCGCAGGCGTTTGGGATGCTGCGTGATCTTGGGTTGCCGGTGAAGTTTCCGCGGCGGACGTTTGCGACGGTGGATCACATTGTGCCGACGGACAGCCAGGTGGAGCCGTTTGCGGATCCGCTGGCGGCGGAGATGATCCGGGAGTTGAGGCGGAATGCGGTGGAGTTCGGGATCACGTATTTTGATTTGAGCAGTGGGAAGCAGGGGATTGTGCACGTGGTGGGGCCTGAGCAGGGGATTACGCAGCCTGGGACGACGATTGCGTGTGGTGACAGCCATACGGCGACGCACGGGGCGTTTGGGGCGATTGCGTTCGGGATCGGGACGACGCAGGTGCGGGATGTGCTGGCGACGCAGACGATGGCGATGAGCAAGCCGAAGGTTCGGAGGATCAATGTGGATGGGAAGCTGCGTGCGGGGGTGTATGCGAAGGATGTGATTCTGCACATCATTGCGCAGCTGGGAGCGAAGGGGGGGATCGGGTATGCCTATGAGTACGGCGGGGAAGTGCTGGACGGGTTTTCGGTCGAGGAGCGGATGACGGTGTGCAACATGTCGATCGAGGGCGGGGCGCGGTGTGGTTATGTGAATCCTGACGAGAAGACTTTTGAGTATCTGAAGGGACGGCCGTATTGTCCGAGTGGGGCGGAATGGGAGGTGGCGGTGGCGAACTGGCGGTCGTTTGCGAGTGATGCGGATGCGGTTTATGACGATGTGGTGAACATCCGTGCGGAGGACATTGCGCCGACGGTGACGTGGGGGATCAGTCCGGATCAGGGGTTCAGCATCGGGAGTTCGGTGCCGGATCCGGCGGCTGCGGCGGACGAGCTGGAGCGGGAGAGCATTCGTGAAGCGCTGGAGTACATGAAGCTGCCGGCGGGAGCGCCGATCAAGGGGACGAAGATTGACGTGGCGTTTGTGGGGTCGTGCACGAACGGGCGGCTGAGTGATTTCCGGGAAGTGGCTCGGTATCTGAAGGGCCGGAAGGTGGCGGCGCATGTGAAGGCGATCGCGGTGCCGGGGAGTCAGATTGTGGATCACCTTTGCCGTCAGGAGGGATTGGACAAAGTGTTTACGGAGGCTGGGTTTGAGTGGCGCGGGGCTGGGTGTTCGATGTGTCTGGCGATGAATCCTGACAAATTGGTGGGTGATCAGTTGTGTGCGTCGTCGTCGAACCGGAACTTCAAGGGACGTCAGGGGAGTCCGACTGGTCGGACGATTCTGATGAGTCCGGTGATGGTGGCGGCGGCGGCGGTGAGCGGTGCGGTGGCGGATGCCCGGGAGGTGTTTGAGGTGACGGAGGTGGCGGCGGCCTGAGGGGGTGGGGAGGACCCAGGGTAGGCCTTCGTTCCTCAGGCCAACCTTGGGCTGGGGGACGCAATCCCGTTGGGATTGGGGGGCTGGTACGGAGGACAAGGGAGGGGCGG
>JAIXVE010000361.1 GCA_027483175.1 Verrucomicrobiaceae bacterium
CAATCCACCGCTCCTGCTTCGGACACCCCAACCCCACCCAGATCAGATTCGCCCCGCTCTCCCGAATCATCCCAGCCATCCGCTCAAACTCATCCTCCGGCCACGTCCCGAACGGCGGGCTGTACGCCCCCGCCACCACCGTCCCCGGAAACTCCGCCGCAAACCTCGCCCGCAACTTCCCCAGCGTACTCTCCTTCCCACCTAGCAAAAAATGCCGCAGCTCCGGCCTCCCCGCCGACCGCTCAATCGTCCGCAGCATCAGAGTCGGCCCGTACACGCGGTCACTCAACCGCCGCCCCCCATTAGCTCCCCGGTTCACCGCCCAGATCAACGGCATCCCGTCAGGACAAATCAGGTCAAACCGCGCCATCGCCGCCCCAAACGCAGGATCCACCCGCGCAAGGGCCGCGACATGCGTATTCGCCGCCTCCACCGCCCACGCCCGTCCCTCCGGCACCAGTGCCTTCTCCACAATCCAATCCACCGCCCCGGCATAATCCGTGACCGCCACCGGAAGATCCAGCACCCGGCGCCGCTCCATACTCAACGCACCGCCGTTTCCAATCCGCGCGTCGCATCCGCCACCGCCCGCTCCCGCTGCGCCAGCTCCAAATCAGCCTCCACCATCAGCTTCACCAGCTCCTTGAACTTCACCTTCGGCTCCCAACCAAGCTTCCGCTTCGCCTTCGCAGGATCCCCAATCAGCAACTCCACCTCCGCAGGCCGCTCATACCGCGCATCGTAATCCACGTACTTCTCCCAATCCAGATCCAGCAGCGCAAACGTCTCCTGCACAAACTCCTTCACCGAATGCGTCTCGTTCGTCGCCACCACATAATCATCCGGCTCGTCCTGCTGCAGCATCAGCCACATCATCTCCACATACTCCTTCGCATACCCCCAGTCACGCCGCGCATCCATGTTCCCAAGGAACAGCTTCTCCTGCAGCCCAGCCTTGATCCGCGTCGCCGCCCTCGTGATCTTCCGCGTCACAAACGTCTCCCCACGCCGCGGCGATTCATGGTTGAACAGAATCCCGTTGCTCCCGTGCAACCCGTAACTCTCACGGTAATTCACCGTCAGCCAATACCCGTACACCTTCGCACACGCATACGGCGACCGCGGCCAGAACGGCGTCTCCTCAGTCTGCGGCACCGCCTGCACCTTCCCATACATCTCCGACGATGACGCCTGGTAATACCGCGTCTTCTTCATCAACCCAGTATGCCTCATCGCCTCCAGCAACCGCTGCACCCCCAACCCAACCGCATCTCCAGTGTACTCCGGACAGTCAAAACTCACCCGCACATGGCTCTGCGCACCAAGATTGTAAATCTCCTCAGGCTGAATGTCATACAGCAGTCTCGCCAGATTCGTCCCGTCGCACAAATCCCCGTAATGCAGATGCAGCCGCCGCCCAGCCTCATGCGGATCCGCATAAATATGATCAATCCGCCCAGTATTGAATGACGATCCCCGGCGGATCAATCCATGTACTTCATATCCCTTCCCTAGCAGAAGCTCCGCAAGGTAAGATCCGTCCTGCCCGGTGATGCCAGTGATAAGTGCGCGTTTCATGTCGTTGGTTGAATGTCGTAGAAATTGTTCCCCTCTCCGCTCACCCCCTCACCCGGCCACTCCCGGTATCCTCCAGAAAACAGCGGTAAGCATCCTCAAGCCCTTCCCGCAATCCAATTCGCGGCTTCCACCCAGTCCCCGCCAGCCGCGTGTTGTCCATCAGCTTCCGCGGCGTCCCATCCGGCTTGCTCGGATCCGTCCCAATCCTCCCCCGATACCCCACCGTCTCCGCCACCAATCCTGCCAGCTCCCGAATGCTCACATCACTCCCATACCCCACATTCACCCAGTCCGGCGGATTCTCCAGCTCCAGCAGATGCAGACACGCCTCCGCAAGATCATCCACATGCAGAAACTCCCGCAATGGCGTCCCGCTCCCCCAGATCACCACCTCCTCATCCCCTCGCTGCGCCGCCTCGTGAAACCGCCTCAGCAACGCAGGAATCACATGCGAATTCTCAGGGTGATAGTTGTCCCCAGGTCCATACAGATTCGTCGGCATCGCACTGTGATACATCAACCCATGCTGCTTCCGGTAATACTGACAAAGCTTCAATCCCGCAATCTTCGCCACCGCATACGCCTCATTCGTCGGCTCCAGCGCACTCGTCAGCAGGCAATCCTCAGGCATCGGCTGCGGAGCCAGCCGAGGATAAATACACGAACTCCCCAGAAACAGCAACCGCCCCACCCCCGCACGCCGACTCCCCTCTATCACGTTCAACGCAATCGCCAGATTATCATGAATGAAATCCGCAGGGTACGTGCTGTTCGCATGAATCCCCCCCACCTTCGCCGCCGCCACCACCACCACATCCGGCCGCTCCGCCTCCAGCCACCCATACACCGCCGCCTGATCCATCAAATCCAACTCGCTCCGCCCAGGCACAAGCACCCGACTCATCCCGCGCTTCCCCACCGCCCGCACCAGCGCTGAACCCACCATGCCGCGCGCCCCCGCAATGAAAATTTTAGCTTCGGATGAAAGTGATTTTTCGGTACTCATGAACGTCATCAACAGACAGAATCAAACCGCGACGCAATCACAGCCCAGCCCACGTGGCAACCCTTTAATCTTGAATGCGCACTGCTGCATCACCCCAGAATCACCTCAGAACCCCTCCCCCAAACACCACCATGCGCCCCTCCCTCCTCGCCCCACTCCTCGCCCTCGCCGCCGCCACCATCCCTCTCCTCCAATCCCCCACCACCACCGCCGCCGATTCCTCCACCCCTCCCCGCAAACGCATCCTCTTCTTCACCAAAAGCAGCGGCTTCGAACACTCCGTCATCTCATGGAAAAACGGCCAACCCTCATGGGCCGAAAAACAACTCCTCTCCCTCGGCTCCCAACACGGCTGGGACTTCACTTTCTCCAAAGACGGCTCCAAATTCTCCCCCGATTACCTCAAAAACTTCGACGCCGTCCTCTTCTACACCACCGGCGACCTCACCTCCCCAGGCACCGACAACCAGCCACCCATGTCCCCAGCCGGGAAACAAGCCCTCATCGACTGGGTCCGCTCAGGCGGTGCCTTCGCAGGCACTCACTCCGCCAGCGACACGTTCCACACCGCCAACGAATCCAAAAAAGGCCCCGACCGCTGGGTCAATCACGGCGACATGGCCGACCCCTACGTCAGACTCCTCGGCGGCGAATTCATCCGCCACGGCGCTCAGCAGAAATCAAAAAACACCGTCATCAACCCAGCCTTCCCGGGCATGGAATCCCTCGGCTCCTCCTTCGAACTCCACGAGGAATGGTACTCCCTCAAGGACTTCCCAGATGACCTCCACGTCCTCCTCCTCCAGGACGCCCCCTCCATGAAAGGCGACGAATACAAACGCCCGCCCTTCCCCTCCACATGGGCCCGCTCCGACGGAAAAGGCCGGGTCTTCTACACCTCCATGGGCCACCGCGAAGACGTCTGGACCAACCCGCTCTTCCAGAATGTCCTCACCGGCGGTCTCCGCTGGGCCATGGGCCTCGCCCCAGCAGACACCACCCCAAACATCCGCAAGGTCGCCCCAGGCGCATGGACCAACCCTCCTTTCCCCACCCCTAAACCCTCCCCCAATCCCAACCCAAAACCAGCCCCAAAAACACCCCAGCCCATCAACGACCCAAAATCCCAGCATCCCGCCCCCTGATCAAAGGCGTTTCCGCAGAACCCCGTTGCACCCGCTCCACATCAGCGCATCAACTCCCTGATATTCTCCGGGGCCCCTCGCCCCTTCCTCCTCTTTCGTCCTTTCCTCTTTCCATCATGGCCTTCGAAATCAAAGTCCCCAACGCCGGCGAATCCATCACCAGCGCCGTCATCTCCACATGGCACAAAAATAACGGCGACTCCGTCAAGGTCGGCGACCTCCTCGTCACCATCGACACCGATAAGGTCTCCACCGAACTCCAGGCCGAAGCCGCAGGCACTCTCCAAATCTCCGCCCCAGCCGGCGAAGAAGTCAAAATCGGCGCCGTCATCGGCACCATCGCCGAAGGCGCCCCAGCCGCCGCCCCAACTCCCGCCGCCGCCGCTCCTGCCCCAGCCGCTACCCCGGCCCCAGCACCCGCTGCCGCCCCGGAACCCACCCCGGCCCCAGCCGCTGCCCCCACCCCAGCTCCCGCTCCCGCCGCCGCTGCCCCCAAAATCGACCTCTCCGTCGTCCCCAAACCAGTCGCCGCCGCCGCCGCCGTCATCCTCGACAACTCCGGCCGCACCACCCGCAAGCGGATGTCCCCCCTCCGCCGCAAAATCGCCACCCATCTCGTCAACGCGCAGCACACCGCCGCCATCCTCACCACCTTCAATGAGGTCGACATGACGGAAATCATGAACCTCCGCAAGCTGCTCCAGGACAGCTTCGTCGCCCGCCACGGGGTCAAACTCGGCTTCATGTCCTTCTTCATCAAGGCCGTCACCGAAGCCCTCAAAGCCGTCCCCCAGGTCAACGGCCGCATCGAAGGCGATGACATCATCCTCAATAATTACTTCGACATCGGCGTCGCCGTCGGCACCGAAAAAGGCCTCGTCGTCCCCGTCCTCCGCGACTGCGACCAGAAATCCTTCGGCCAGACCGAAAAAGACCTCGCCGACTACGCCATCAAGGCCCGCGACGGCAAAATCGCCATCGAAGACCTCCAGGGCGGTGTCTTCACCATCTCCAACGGCGGCATCTACGGCAGTCTCCTCAGCACTCCCATCCTCAACCCGCCACAAAGCGCTATCCTCGGCATGCACGCCATCCAGCAGCGCCCCGTCGCCATCAACGGCAAGGTCGAAATCCGCCCCATGATGTACCTCGCCATGAGCTACGACCACCGGCTCATCGATGGCAAGGAAGCCGTCACCTTCCTCGTCCGCGTCAAAGAATGCCTCGAACAACCGACGCGTCTCCTCCTCGGAGCCTGATCGCCCACGGCTGACCCGGCCCTCCGCGGTCCCTCCCCGGGACCAGCTTTCTCCCGCCCTCATTCCCCCTGCCCTGCGTCCAGGTCAGGGCCCACCTTCGTTCGCTTCTCATGCCCGCAAGGTCCTCCAGAAAGAAAGCCGCTCCCGCGCCCAAGCCGACGCCCCCACCAGCGCCGGACTGCATCACCATCCGCGGTGCCCGCCAGAACAACCTCAAGGGCTTCGACCTCGACCTCCCACTCGGAAAACTCAACGTCATCACCGGCCCCAGCGGCAGCGGCAAATCCTCCCTCGCCTTCCAGACCATCTACGCAGAAGGCCAGCGCCGCTACGTCGAAACCTTCTCCCCCTACACACGCCAGTTCTTCGAACGCATGGACAAACCGCTGGTCGACGAGATCCGCGGCATCCCCCCAGCCATCGCCATCCAGCAGTCCAACTCCGTCCGCACCACCCGCTCCACCGTGGGCACCATGACGGAAATCAACGACTACCTCAAACTCCTCTGGCCACGCATCGCCTCCGCTTCCTGCCCGTCCTGCCACCAACCCGTCCGGCCCGACTCCCCGGCCTCCATCGCCGACTCCGCCCTCCGCACGTGGCCTGACGAATCGGTCCTCGTCACATTCCCAGTCCCCGCGCCCAGCGGCACCTCCCCAGCCGACTTCTTCGCCTTCCTCAAACAACAGGGCTTCCTCCGCGTCTGGCTCTTCGGCAACGCCTTCCGCACCGACGAACCAGACCGCTTCCCCCACCAATCCCTCCCCGCCATCGTCCCCGTCATCCAGGACCGGCTCCCCGTCCGCGAATCCTCTCGGCTCTCCGAAGCCCTCGAAACCGCCTTCACCCTCGGCAAAGGCAAACTCGCCCTCGTCTCCCCTTCTTCTAACACCTCCCTCGCCTTCTCCCGCGGCTGGCACTGCGCTTCCTGCGACCTCGAAATCCGTCAGCCCTCCCCAGCCCTCTTCTCCTTCAATAACCCTCTCGGTGCCTGCCCAGACTGCCGCGGCTTCGGACGGGTCATCGGCATCGATCTCGACCGCGCCCTCCCTGACAAATCCCTCTCCATCAGCGACGGGCTCGTCAAGGCCTTCCAGGGAGCCACCTACGGCGAAAGCCAGAAGGACCTCCTCCGCTGCGCCAAATCCCGAGGAGTCTCCACCACCACCCCATTCGACGAACTCCCCGCCGACGACCAGCTCTGGATCCTCCACGGCGACAAGGACTTCGCCGCCAACCCAGACGCCGCATGGGAAAGCGGCCGCTGGTACGGGGTCCAGGGCTTCTTCGACTACTTCGAAAAAAAGGCCTACAAGATGCACGTCCGCGTCTTCCTCAGCCGCTACCGCAGCTACACCACCTGCCGCTCCTGCAAAGGCGCCCGTCTCCGCCCCGATTCCCTCCTCTTCACCGCCGACGGCCGCTCGCTCCCCGATTGGTGGCAACTCCCCGTCTCCACGCTCCGCCCCATCGTCGCCAACTCCCCGCTCCCACCCGACGACCACACCGCCCGTCTCGTCCGCGACGAAATCACTAGCCGTCTCCTCTACCTCGAACAGGTCGGCCTCGGCTACCTCAATCTCGACCGCCCCTCCCGATCCCTCAGCGGCGGCGAGGTCATGCGCGTCACCCTAACCACCTGTCTCGGTGCCTCCCTCGTCAACACGCTCTTCGTCCTCGACGAACCCAGCGTCGGCCTCCACCCGCGCGACACTTCCCGGCTCATCGAGGTCATGCGCCACCTCCGCGACAAGGGCAACACGCTCCTCGTCGTCGAACACGAGGAATCCGTCATGCGCGCCGCCGATAACCTCATCGAAATCGGCCCCGGCCGCGGCGACTCCGGCGGCGATCTCGTCTTCCACGGCACGCTCGACCAGCTCCCCTCCGCCACCAACTCCCTAACCGCCGACTACCTCCTCGGCCGCAAATCCATCCCCATCCCCATCCGCCGCCGCTCCCCGGCCAAAGGCAACGAAATCCGCATCACCAAAGCCTCCCAGCACAATCTCCGCAAAATCGACGTCTCCTTCCCGCTAGGCATCTTCTGCTGCGTCACCGGCGTCAGCGGCAGCGGCAAAAGCACCCTCGTCCACGAGGTCCTCTACGAAAACCTCCTCCGCCTCAAAGGCGAACCCTCCGAAAACGACCCCGGTGCCTGCCGCAGTCTCTCCGGCTCGGAAAAAATCGCCGAGGTCGTCATGGTTGATCAATCCCCGCCCAGCCGCACGCCGCGCAGCACCCCCGCCGTCTACACCGGCGCATGGGACAGCATCCGTCTCCTCTTCGCAGACACCGCCGCCGCCGCAGAACAGCATCTCCTCCCAGGCTACTTCTCCTTCAACTCCGGCAAAGGCCGCTGCCCGCGCTGTCAGGGCGCTGGCTTCGAAAAGGTCGAAATGCAGTTCCTCAGCGACATCTTCGTCACCTGCCCGGAATGCGAAGGAGCCCGCTTCCGCCCCGAAGCCCTCAAAATCCTCTGGAATCACAAAAGCATCCGCGACGTCCTCGCCATGTCCGTCGCCGAAGCCATCCCCTTCTTCCGCAACAGCCCTCCAGACCGCGCGAACTACTCCGAACGCTCGGACGCCGCTAACCGTGCCGCCGCCGCCCTCCAGATCCTCGACGAGGTCGGTCTCGGCTACCTCCGTCTCGGCCAACCCCTCAACACGCTCTCCGGCGGCGAAAGCCAGCGCCTCAAACTCGTCGGCCATCTCCTCTCCGGCGGCCAACGCCCCACTCTCTTCATCCTCGACGAACCCACCACAGGCCTCCACTTCGACGACATCGCCCTCCTCCTCAATCTCTTCCAGCGTCTCGTCGACAACCGCCACTCGCTCATCGTCATCGAACACAATATGGAGGTCATCAAATGCGCCGACTGGCTCATCGACCTCGGCCCCGAAGCAGGAGACGAGGGCGGTCTCGTCGTCGCCCAAGGCACCCCGGAAGCCGTCGCCGCCATCCCAGCCTCACACACCGGCCGCTTCCTCCGCCACCTCCTCCCGGGCTTCCCCGCAAAACTAGCAGAACCCAGGACCCCATCCTCCCCGCCCGCACCCGCCCCGCCCAAGGGCATCTCCATCCGCGGTGCCCGCGAACACAATCTCAAGAACATCTCGGTCGAAATCCCCCGCAACCAGTTCGTCACCGTCACCGGTCTCTCCGGCTCCGGCAAAAGCACCCTCGCCTTCGACATCGTCTTCGCCGAAGGCCAGCGCCGCTTCCTCGACAGCATGTCCACTTACGCTAGGCAGTTCGTCGAACAGATGGAACGCCCGGAAGTCGACCACGTCAGCGGGCTCCCTCCCACCGTCGCCATCGAACAGCGCATCAGCCGCGGCGGCATCAAAAGCACCGTCGCCACCGTCACCGAAATCTATCACTTCCTCCGGCTCCTCTACGCCAAAACCGGCGACCAGTTCTGCCCGAAATGCCACGTCGCCGTCGAACAGCAATCCCACGCCGCCATCGTCTCCACCGTCCGCGCCGCCCTCAAATCCGGCCCAGTCCGTCTCTGCGCCCCTGTCATCCGCGGCCGCAAGGGCTTCCATACCCAGATCGCTGAATCCGCCCTCCGTCAGGGCTACTCCGAACTCGTCGTCGATGGCGCCATCGTCCCCGCCAGCCCATTCCCCAAACTCGCCCGCTTCAAGGAACACACCATCGACGTCGTCGTCGCTTCCCTCACAAAATCCCCGCCGCTCGCCACGCTCGACAATCTCGTCACTAACGCCCTCGCTCTCGGCCGCGGGGTCGTCCGTATCCTCGACTCCAAAGGCACCTCCTCCGTCCTCAATTCCAGACGCGCCTGCCCGGACTGCGGCGACTCCTTCGACGATCTCGACCCGCGTCTCTTCTCCTTCAACAGCCCCCACGGCTGGTGTCTCTCCTGCCGCGGCTACGGCACCATCCGCACGTCCTCCGCTCTCGACCCCGATCGCGCTTCCTCCCTCATGGAAGCCGAACTCCTCGAAGAAGCCCGCCGCGAACACGACGACGCCGACTCGGTCACCCCATGCCCCGTCTGTCATGGCGGGCGTCTAACAACCGAAGCACTCAACGTCCGCCTCTCCAATCTCTCCATCGCCGACGTCGCTAACCTCCCCGTCCGCGCCGCCGCCACCCACCTCGCCGCCCTCTCGTTCACAGGCACCAAAGCCCGCATCGCACGCGACATCCTCCCCGAAATCCATCAGCGGCTCCGCTTCCTCGACGAGGTCGGCCTCGGCTACCTCCAGCTCGGCCGCAGCGCCACCACGCTCAGCGGCGGCGAAAGCCAGCGCATCCGTCTCGCCGCCCAGCTAGGCTCCAACCTCACCGGCGTCCTCTACGTCCTCGACGAACCCACCATCGGGCTCCACCCGCGCGACAACGCCGCCCTCCTCGACACGCTCGTCGCCCTCCGCAACAAGGGCAACTCTCTCCTCGTCGTCGAACACGACGAGGAAACCATGCGCCGCAGCGACACCATCATCGATCTCGGCCCAGGCGCAGGCATCTTCGGCGGTCAACTCATCGCCCAGGGCTCCGTCGACGATCTCGCCCGCAACCCGGACTCCATCACCGGCCGCACCCTCGGCCTCAAAACCATCCACCCGGTCCGCGGTGCCCGCCGCCCGCTCCCCGCCCCCTCCGCCACGGACGCATGGCTCCACATCCGCGGAGCCACAGCTAACAATCTCAAGAACATCGACGTCAGCATCGCCATCGCCCGCCTCACCGTCATCACCGGCATCAGCGGCAGCGGCAAAAGCTCGTTCCTGCGCGGGGTCCTCCACCCTAGCGTCAGCGCTCTCCTCAAACTCAAACGCCATTCCTCCAAAGCCCTCACCGGCTGCTCGTCCCTCACAGGAACCGACCGCCTCGAAGCCGTCTACGAGGTCGACCAGTCCCCCATCGGCAAAACCAGCCGCAGCACGCCCGCCACCTACATCAAGGTCTTCGACGACATCCGCGCGCTCTTCGCTTCCCTCCCCGCTTCAAAAATCCGCGGCTACACCGCCAGCCGCTTCTCCTTCAATACCGAAGGCGGCCGCTGCGAAACCTGCGGCGGCAACGGGGTCATCAAACACGAAATGGCCTTCCTCCCCACTAGCCACGTGGTCTGCTCGGACTGCCGCGGGCTCCGCTACAACCACGCCACGCTCGAAATCGAATACAACAGCCGCAGCATCGGCGATGTCATGAACATGACCATCTCCGAAGCCGCCGATTTCTTCTCCTCTCACGTCAAAATCGCCCGCACGCTCCGCCTCCTCGCAGACACCGGTACCGGCTACCTCCGTCTCGGCCAGCCCAGCCCCACCCTCTCCGGCGGCGAAGCCCAGCGCCTCAAACTCGTCGCCGAACTCAGCCGCGGGGTCCAGCGCTCGGAACACACTCGTCTCCGCAAAAATCAGCAGCCCAAAAGCAATCTCTACCTCATCGAGGAACCCACCATCGGTCTCCACCCCTCCGACGTCTCCCGTCTCCTCGAGGTCCTCCACCGGCTCGTCGACGACGGCCACACAGTCGTCGTCATCGAACACAATCTCGATGTCATGGCCGAAGCCGACGCCATCATCGACATCGGCCCCGAAGCCGGCGCAGACGGCGGCACCGTCGTCGCCTCCGGTACCCCGGAACAGGTCGCCGTCTCCAAATCCAGCCGCACCGCTCCGTTCCTCAAGGCCCTCCTCGCCCGACCCTAACACCCCATCAGTCCCATGCCTCCGTCACTGTCTCCCGCCCTCGAATGGCTCTACAGTGTCCAGCAGTTCGGCATGAAACCCGGACTCGACAACACCCGCCGTCTCCTCAAGGAACTCCAGCTCCCATGGAACCGGCAGCGCTTCTTCCACGTCGCCGGAACAAACGGAAAAGGCTCCACCTGCGCCTTCCTCGAATCCATCCTCCGCTTCGCCGGCGAACGCACCGGGCTCTTCACTTCCCCTCACCTCGTCAGTTTCTCGGAACGCATCCGCACCAACGGTCAGCTCATCCCGCCCGACGATCTCAACCGCAGCATCGAAGCCCTCCGCCCAGTCGTCGCCTCATGGGACCCCCACCCGACGTTCTTCGAACTCTCCCTGATGCTCGCGCTCGACTGGTTCGAACGCTCCGGCGCTGAATCCATCGTCCTCGAAACCGGCATGGGCGGCCGTCTCGACGCCACCAACGCCCTCACTCCCGTCGTCTCCATCATCACCCCCATCGGCATGGACCACCAGCAGTGGCTCGGCAATTCCCTAGCCGCCATCGCCTCCGAAAAAGCCGGCATCATCAAACCCGGCATCCCCGTCTTCTCCGCACCTCAGGCCCCCGAAGCCGCCGAGGTCATCACCCTGGCCGCCGCCCGCGCCAGCGCACCCCTCACCTTCATCTCCCAACCCTATCAAGGCCCGCTCCCGCTCCCCGGTCCCCACCAGGCATGGAACGCCGCCCTCGCCATCGCCGCCGCACGCTCCACCGGCCTCCACCTCTCCGACGACCTCATCGCCCGCGCCCTCGCCGCCACGTCATGGCCCGCCCGATTCCAGCAACTCGAAAACGGTCGTCTCATCATCGACGGCGCTCACAACCCTCACGGTGCCGCCGCCACCACCACCACATGGCAATCCCTCTTCGGCCCCGAACCCGCCGCCATCGTCTTCGGTGCCGTCGCCCCACGCGAAACCGCTGAGGTCCTCGCCGCCCTCTCACCCATCGCCGCCGCCTTCTTCTGCGTCGCCCCCGATTCCCCGCGCGCCATCCCCGCCGCCGAATCCGCCGCCGCCGCCCCTAACCACATCCCTGCCTCCGCTCACCCCAGTCTCCCTGACGCCCTCGCCGCCGCACGTGCCTCCTCCCACCGCATCCTCGTCTGCGGCTCTCTCTACCTCTGCGGCGAAACCCTCTCCCTCCTCCAAGGCACTCCCTTCGAACCAAGCGCCCAGTAACCTTCCCAATCCCCAAACCTCACCCAAACCTCACTCCCCCGCAGGCTTCGCCTCCACCTTCTCAGGCGCTTTCTCCTCCGGCTTCTCCGCTCCCGATTTCTCGTTAGGCTTTATCTCCGGCTTCGCCGCTGGTTTCCCCGCCGGCTTCGCACCCGCCACCGGCTTCGCCCCAGCCTTCGCAGCCGGCTTCGCCCCAGCCTTCGCATTCCCCTTCGGCTTCGCACTCCCCAGCAGCACGTTCATATACGTCCGGTCAATCATCGGATCCACCTCCCCGTCCTTCCCTTTGTCAAACTGCTCCAGCGGCCCCTTCGGCGTCTTCAGGAAGTCCGCCTCCACCGCCGCAAACTCCCCCACATCAATCTGCCAGTCCCCATTCTTGTCGTAAGGCTTCAACACCGCCGTCTTCGCATCATCCTTCAACACCGTCGCCGGTGGCCTCGGCCCCTTCTTCTTCGCCTTCGCAGGCGGCGCCCCCTCCGCCACCAATACCACACTCATCGCACAAAAAATCGTCCAGATCGTCTTCATAACCCACCCAACTACCAGATCCACACAAACCAACGCAACCCCCGATTCCCACTCATCACCCCAAAAAAATACCCCTCCACCGGGGAATCTCCCGAAGTGGAGGGGTAATGGTCGGGCTGGCGGGATTCGAACCCACGGCCTCTTGCACCCCATGCAAGCGCGCTACCAGGCTGCGCCACAGCCCGAAAATACCGATGGCTCGCCACCGGCCCACCACTCTGCGGAAAACCACACAGATTGCAAGTGCCCATTCGCAAATTCAGCTGCTACCCGCCGCGCGCGACTTCCCCCGCGGCAGAATCAGCGACGCCACCAGGATCATCCCCGCCATCACCACCGCCGTCGTCGCAATCCCCGCATGTAGCGCCAGATAAAACGCCGCAAACGGAGCCACCACCCCACGCAACCCGGTCAGAAAGGTGTGTACCGCCATGTACTCCGTCACCCGCCCCGGCGGCGCAAACTTCGTCACCCACAAGGTCCACGCCACATCCGCCCCCGCATTGCTCACCCCGAACAGCAGCGCCCCCACCACCAATCCAGTCATCCCCCCACCCGTGAAAAACGACAGTATCCCCAGCATGAACCCGGTGTTCAGTAGCGCCCGCAAGGTCAGAAAATTCATCCGGTCAAACAACCGCCCCCACGCCCTCGTAAAACACAGCCGCGCCACATTCGGAATCACACTCGTCAGCAGCGCCACTTCCTCCGCACTCAGATCCAACCCGTACCTCCGGTTCGACAGATACTCCACCCGCAGCGGAAACATCGTCAGATTCGCAAACCCCATCAGCATCCAGCTCACCAGCGTCCACCGGAACACCGGATCCTCACCCACCACCCGGAACGCCCGCAACGGATGCGTCCCCGCCCCCGCACTCACCACCACCGCCGGACACCGCCGCAGACACGCCGCCCCAACCCCCAAAGCCACCGCATACGTCACCAGCACCACCGGCCACGCCCCCTCATGCCGGTCCAGCAACCAACCCGCCCCCCACGCAAACAGAATACTCCCCGCAATCCTCACCATCACATTCCGCGAAAACAAATCCCCACGCCGGTCGGCCCGGTAATTCGCCTCATAAATCCCCGCAAAAAACGGCGCCGCCCCAGCCACACACACAAACGCCACCAGAACCCCGCCCACAAACACCGGCAACCACGGCGTCGCCGCCGCCACCAGCAGCGCCACCGCCCCCACCGCAAACAACCGCGACGCCGCCCGCCCCGCATCCAACCCCCTCGTCGCCGCCCAGATCACTATCAGCGGACTCAACAGCAACCCAAAACTCCCGCTCGACTGAATCAACCCCTTCACCGCCGGCCCAGCCGCAAACACCCGGTGCGCAATCAGCAGCAGAAACGTCGCACTCGCCGTCTCCAGCACACCCATCCCCAACGCCCGGAATCGCTCCAGCCGAAAGGTCAGCGCTTCCCGTTGCTCCACCGTCATCCTACGTCCCTACCGGGTCTCCACTCCACGCAAAACCCCGAACTTCCATTATTCTCCCTCACTCACCCCTCGCCCGCCGCTCCTCGTTCTCACGCCGCCGCCGCCCGAAAAAATCCACCAGCAGAAACCTCGTCTCATTCTCCATCACCCCAGCCGTCACCTCGCTCCGGTGATTCAGATTCGGCTGCTGCAATAGATTGATGAACCCGCCAGCCGCTCCCCCCCTCGCATCAGGACACCCGAAAATCACCCGCCGGATCCGGCAATGCACAATCGCCCCCGCACACATCGGACACGGCTCCTTCGTCACATACAAATCACAATCCGTCAGCCGCCAGTCGTCCACCACACTCTCCGCCTGCGTCAGCGCCAGCATCTCCGCATGCGCCGTCGCATCCCTCAATGTCTCCACCTGATTCCACGCCCGCGCTATGATACTACCCCCTCGCACAATCACCGCCCCAATCGGCACCTCATCCTTCGCCGCCGCACGCTGCGCCATCCGCAACGCCTCCCCCATGAAATACTGGTCACTCGCAATGTCTATCACCGGATCAGAACCTGGCGCTTCAGGATGAATCATCCCACCCACTCCACCAGCACTCCGCCGCCGCCAATCGCAAATTGCCGCCCGCTCCTTGCTTTTACCCGCGACCGTGGCACGAATCCCCCCGCCTTATGGAAAGCCAGCCATCCACCCCACCAGCCTCCCCCGAATCGGAAAGCGCTCTCCTCGCAGTCCGCCGCGAAAAACTCGCAAAACTCGAGGCCGCAGGCATCAACCCATGGGGCGGTCGCTTCGATACCTCCCACTCCATCGCCCAAATCCGCGACTCCTTCTCCGAAGGCCTCCAAGTCCGCGCCGCCGGCCGCGTCACCGCCTGCCGCGACATGGGCAAAACCCTCTTCTTCGACCTCTCCGACCTCGAAGCCCGCTTCCAGTGCTTCTTCAACGCCAAAAACGTCCCCGAAGACACGTTCTCCACCTTCAAAAACCTCGTCGACATCGGCGACTGGGTCGGCGTCGAAGGCGAAACCTTCATCACCAAAACCGGCGAACCTTCCATCAAGGTCACTAGCCTCACCGTCCTCTCCAAATCCCTCCGACCCATGCCAGACAAATGGCACGGCGTCGCCGACCGCGAAATCAAATACCGTCAGCGCTACCTCGACCTCATGGCCAATCAGCGCAGCCGCGAGGTCTTCATCCTCCGCAGCCGCATGGTCGCTGAAATCCGCACATGGCTCCAGGACCGCGGCTTCCTCGAAGTCGAAACCCCCATGCTCCAGGCCGTCCCCGGCGGAGCCGCCGCTCGTCCCTTCGAAACCTTCCACAACGCCCTCGGCCAGCCGTTCTTCCTCCGCATCGCCCCCGAACTCTACCTCAAACGCCTCCTCGTCGGCGGCTTCACCAAGGTCTTCGAACTCAACCGCAACTTCCGCAACGAAGGCATCTCCCGCCGCCATAACCCCGAATTCACCATGCTCGAGGCCTACTGGGCCTGCGCAGACTTCCGCCAGATGGCCGATCTCGTCGAGGACCTCGTCTGCCACCTCGCCGAAAAATTCATCGGCTCCCTCCTCATCGAGCACAAAGACGCCGACGGCAACGTCACCCGCACCATCGACCTCTCCCGTCCATGGCAGCGCACCCCGTACCGCGACCTCCTCCGCTCCATCGACCCTCTCTGGTTCGACTACTCCCCAGAACAGCGCCGCACCCGCTGCGCCGAACTCGGCGTCGAAATCTCCCCAGCCATGGAAGACTACGAGGTCACCCAGCAGGTCTTCGAAAAACTCATCGAAGAAAAAACCTTCAACCCCTGCTTCGTCACCCACGTCCCGGCAGAACTCGTCCCCCTCGCCCGCCAGAACCCCGACGACCCCTCCATCGTCGACGTCTACGAACTCATCATCAACGGCGTCGAAATCTCCCCAGGCTACTCCGAACTCAACGACCCCATCGTCCAGCGCCAGCGCCTCGAACACCAGGCCGGCGAAGAAACCCAGAAGGTCGACGAAGAATTCCTCCTCGCCCTCGAACACGGCATGCCCCCAGCAGGCGGCATCGGCATCGGCATCGACCGCCTCATCATGATGCTCACAGGCTGCGACTCCATCCGCGACGTCGTCCTCTTCCCCCAGCTCAAATCCAAAGACTGACCCGGCTCCCCAGCCCCCCTCTTCCCCCCAGCCCCCGCCCCCTCCCCCGCCAAGAGGTCTGTCTTGAATGGCGCTAAGATAAGGCGGGTGATCGCTGATTTTCCGATAAGCCGCCGGGGGCTTTACGTTAGGTATTCATGTCCAGCACAACGCCCATGTTTCCCGGTTGGAATACGCTCGCGGGGCGGGCCGCCAAGAGCCGCCTGACCCGCGCCGAGGAGCAGCGCCGCAGCCTCTGCGCCCAGGGGCTGCCGGGGATGCGCTCTCTGCTCGAGGGCCTGATGGACCCGCGGCTTCTCACCCCCGCGGACGGTGGCCCAGGCAGCCGCCGCAGGCACTTCGACACTGCCACCACGTTCCATGCCTTCCTCTGGCAGACCCTCGATGGTCAGGCATCGTGCCGGGAGGCTGTGCAGCAGGTGCAGCTGGCCCGCGCTGCGACCGGCGGCCGCGCGCTGCCCGGGAGTTCTACGTCAGCCTATTGCCAGGCACGCAGCCGCATGGACCCCGGGGCCGGAGCGGAGGCCGCGACGGCCATCGCCCGTGAAATGGACCGCCGCGCGGCATCGGAGGACCGCTGGCTGG
>JAIXVE010000274.1 GCA_027483175.1 Verrucomicrobiaceae bacterium
CAGGGCTCCCCACGCACTCACTCCCCTCCAGGCTCAGGCACGCGCTTCTACCGCGTCAAACGCCTCTCCGCCTCCTGACCGCCGCCTCCGGCAACCAAACCACTCACCGGCCCACACCGTCGGCCGCCCCCTCACGCCCACACTTAGCCAACCCCTCAATCCCCTAGCCTTCGCGATTGTCAGCCCCCCTCTCCGCGCCAGGATCTGCTCAATCGCCAGATCCCATGCGCCCATCCCACGCTCCATCTCGCTCCCGCTCCCTCAGCAACTGGATCCTCCTCTTCCTCTTGCTCCTCACCACCACCACCCCCGCCGACGAAATCACCCCACTCGCCCCAGGAACTCCATCCGTCACCTCCCGCTCCCTCAACTCGGTCTCCCTCACATGGTCAGACCTCTCCAACAACGAAACCGGCTTCCGCATCGAGTTCCGCACAGCCGGCAGCGCCTCCCCATGGTCCCCCGGAGCCACCACCACCGCCAACACCACCACCTCCTCCGTCACAGGCCTCAACACCAATACCAACTACGAATTCCGCGTCCTCGCCCTCAACGACACCCTCGTCTCACCCCCCTCAGCCTCCGTCTCCACACGCACGCTCTCCTCCCCGGACGAACCCGCCGGCGAACCCTACAACCTCGCCGTCACCCGCATCTTCCACAACAGCATCACCATCGCATGGTCCGATAACGCCGCCAACGAATCAGGCTTCCGCGTCCTCCGCTCCCTCTCCGCCGGCGGCACTACCACCGCCATCAGTCTCGGCGCTAACTCAACTTCCTACACCGACAACAGTCTCGCCGCCAACACCACCTACTTCTACCGCGTCCAGGCCGTCAACGGCACCATCATCGGCGAACTCTCCTCTCAAGTCTCCGGCCGCACCCTCACCGCCGCCTCCGCACCAGTCCCAGCCTCCGCCCTCACCGTATCAGACATCACCACCAACTCAGTACGCCTCACATGGAACGATAACTCCACCAACGAACAAACCTTCACCGTCGAACGCTCCACCGTCCCAGCAGGCACATGGACCACCGCAGGAAATGTCGGCTTCAATGTCCGCTCCCTCGTCCTCAACGGTCTCTCCGCCAGCACCGCCTACTCCCTCCGCGTCAGAGCCACCAACCCCACCGGCAGCTCCTTCTCAAACGTCACCACCTTCTCGACACCCGGAATCGGCGGCGAATTCCTCAACATGGCCACGCACCACGGAAACACCTACCACCTCGCCTTCAGTTCACCAAATCGCCTCGAACGCTACGATCTCGCAGCAGGTGCTTCCCTCCCGCCAATCCCGCTCGAAGCAACCCCCACCGCCCTCTGGATCGATGCCGACGGCATCTTTGTCGCCGAAGGCCGCAAGGTGGTACGCTTCAACCTCGATGGCTCCGCCCGCCAGTCTCTCGTCGATCTGCCTAGCTCGGTATCCCTCATGTTCGCCACCGACTCAGTCCTCGTCACCAGCAGTGCCCTCGGAAGACTGACGATGTTCCGCAAATCCACCGGCACCCAGTTGAACACTCTCGATCTTTCCCTTTCTCTCCATGGACTCAGCTACGACCCCGTCCTCAAACGTGCCTTTGTGCAGAGACCGACATTCGGTGACGGAGACATCTACTACATCGACGTCAGCGATGACGGGCAACTCGAAGTCAATGAACGCCCCGAAAGCGGGTTCTTCCCGTCTGCCTCGCGCACCTTCGTGCCGCCACGCGGCGGCCGCGTCTTCGACAGTTCCGGCACCATCTTCTCCACTGACAGTCTCCTCCAACTCGGTTCTCTGGGCGCACCATTCACCGACATCGCCTTTCTCGGCCCAGACGTCCCCGTCGTGCTGCGCGGAACCCGCCTCCACAGCTACAGCCGTACCATGCAGGAAATCGGCTCGACCGCCCTCACAAGTGCCGAACCAATCCGCGTCGCAATTCACGGCAATCAGGCCATCGTCTTCGCAAAAGACGCCCTCAACACCTCCGGATTCCGCATCGAAACAGTCGCCCTCTCAACCATCGGCGCAGCCGATCCCACCCAACCCATCAACCCCCGCGGTCTCTCCTACACCGCAGACGATATCATCACCACCAACGATGGCGTCCTCTGGATCCTCAGCCGCGCCCATCTCTCCCTCTTCCGCTGGTCCCCGGAAGCCCGCGATTACCTCACCACCGTTCCACTCAAAGGCGCCCCCAACCGCATCGCCTATTCACCCGTCAATCAGCGCATCTACACGGCCTACTCCTCCAATCGAATCAGAATGCTCGACGCCTCCGCCGCCGATCCCGCCGAAGTCGAATTCGCTCCCTTCAATGGCCCCGTCACCGGCCTCGCCGCAGCCGGATCCTATCTCTATGCCAGCGGCGGCAACCCCAGTGGCTTCTCCTCATACAATTCCGCAGGGAATGTCGTCACCGCCTTCTACCAGTGGGGCACAGGCCGTGACAATACATGGGACCCCGTACGCAACCGCATCTACCATCTCACCGAGGGCAGCTCCCCGATGAGCATGACATGGAAGTCCGTCAGCGCAGACGGAAGCGTCGAAAGAGTTCTCGAAAGCTCATCCTCCGGCATCGTAACCGCTCCCATCCGCGTCCGCAGCGATGGCGAACGCATCGCCCTCGCCAGTGGCCAGATCATCCAGGCTTCCAATCCCACCACCGCCACAGTCATCGGCAACTCCGTCACCGACCTCCTCTGGATAGGCAATGAACTCGCCAGCATCCGCCTCCTCAACGGGTCCACCCAGCTCCAGCGCTGGCTCGGCCCATCCCTCAACGTCGGCCCAAACCCGCGCCAGTTCGCCGGTACTCCAGTCCGGCTCTTCGCCACTTCCACAGGCTATGTCGTCGTCACCCAGTTGGATGGTGACCCGCGCTTTGTCCTCACCGATTCCGATTTCAATCCCGTCTTCCTCTCACCCCTCAGACCCGCTCCTCCAGCCTCACTCACCTCAGGTGCCCGCTCCACTGACAGTGTCGAATTGATCTGGACAGACTCGCCAGCCGCCGCAACCGGCTTCCAGATCGAATACCGAATCTCCGGCTCCGGCGGTCTATGGATCAAAGGCCCCACTGCCGCCGCAGGGTCCACCCGCACCACCGTCACCGGCCTGACCGTCAACACGCTCTACGACTTCCGCGTCCGGACCATCGTAGATCCCATGGTCTCCAATCCAAGCGCCACATGGTCCGTGTCTACCCTCGCTTCGCCGGATCAACCGCTCGGAGAACCCTACAATCTCGGCGCCACCCGCGTCTCCCATAACTCCATCACCATTTCATGGAAGGACAACGCCACCAACGAAACTGGCTTCCGCATCATCCGCACCACCAACATCGGCGGCCCGGAAACGGTGTTCCTAGCGGCACCCAATTCCACCACCTACACCAGCACCGGCCTCACCCCGAATACCTCCTACTTCTTCCGCGTGCAGGTCAATCGCGGCACCACTCTCGGCGACCTCTCCGCTCAGATCGGCGTCACCACTCTCTCCTTCGCCCAGGTCCCCGCCTCTCCATCCCAGCTCACCGCAACGGAAGTCACCAGCAGCAGAGTCACGCTCTCGTGGAGAGACAATTCCACCAACGAAGACAATTTCGCCCTCGATCGCCTCTCGGGAAGCACATGGACAACTCTCCAATCCTTCCCCTTCAACACCACCTCGGCCTCCATCACCACCCTCGAACCAGGCATCGAACACGTCCTCCGCATCCGCGCCATCAATACGCTCGGATCCACCGAATCAAACCCTATCTCCGTCACTCCCCCATCCGTCGGCGGTTCCTTCCTCGATCAGTCTTTCCGCTCCGGCAATGTCCAGTACCTAGCCTTCAATAACCCCTTCCGCATCGAACGCTACGACCTCACCTCAAGGCAATGGCTCACACCCGTCCCCACACAGACCGCCGCCTCCGCTCTCTGGGCCGATGACGCCGGCATCTACGCCGCCGAAGACCGCAACCTCGTCCGCTGGAACCTCGATGGCTCCGGTCGTCAGATCCTCACCTCCAGCACCATCCAGATCAGCAGCATCTTCACCACCGGCGAGATCATCGGTCTCTACGACGGCACCGTGCGCACCTTCAACCGCCGCACCGGTGCCGCTCTCAGCAGTTTCTCGGTGATCGCCGGCTTCTCCGGCCCTTCAGTCCATCCACTCAATGGCCGCGTCTTCTACCGCGGTCCCGGCAGCAGCGCATCAACCATCCACTTCTTCGACCTCGCTCCCGACGGCACTCGCACCACCACCGGATCAGGCTCAACCTCAGGCAATATCATCAACGCCTTCTTCACATGGATCTTCCCGGACGGAAACCGCGTCATCGACGAATCCGGCACTCTCTACGGCACAAAGGCTCTTTCCTATGTAAACCGTCTCTCCGGTAATGGCTTCACTGACATCGCTTTCCACGGCGGTGACCTGCCCATCGCCCTGCGCAACAATCAGGTGGTTTCCTTCCGCAACAACATGATCCAGTCAGGGGCCGCAACCCTAACCTCACGGCAGCCCCGCAGAATCGCAGTCAGCGGCACCGACGTCCTCGTCTTCGCCATCTCAGGCGCTTCCCCCAATGGCATGTCCATCGAAGTCGTCCCCTTCGCCCAGCTCTCCGTACCGGAACCCGGCCAGATCATCGATCCCATCGGCCTACCCTATGAACCTCACGATGTCGTCGTCGACCGCGACGGTACCCTCCGCATCCTCAGCCGCGCCCACATGAGTCTGTTCCGCTGGTCACCCTCCGAACGGAAATACACAGGCTCCCAATTCCTCGGCACCGTACCCAACTGGCTCACCTACGACGCCTCCTCCAACCGCCTCCTCTTCAGCGACCGAGGCCGCGAAATCTGGCAGCTCGCCCACAACGCAACTGCCCCGGATCTCTTCGCAACCCTCCCCGGTGAGGTCCAGGGCCTGGCCATGGCGGGCGACCTCGTCTTCGCCGCAGATCCTAGCGGAGCACGGGCCACCCACTACCTCTACAACGCCGCCGGAAACAGACTCTCCTCACGCGACTGGAACTTCCTCTCCGAACACTACGCATGGGACCCAGCCCGCCGTCGCATGTACTTCTACCGCACCACTAGCCCGCGCGACCTGCTTTTCGAAACCATCAATCCTGACGGTCAGTTCGGCACCAGCGGCGAAACCCCGTACCACGGACAGTACGATTTCACCGGACCAATCCGCACAGATGACAAGGGAGACCACATCATGGTCAGCACCAGCGCCTACTTCGGCAGCAGCCCCATCTTCCGCAGCAGCGACATGACCGCCGCACGCGAACTGGGTTTCCGCCCCGTCGACATGTGCTGGCATCGCGGTCAACTCATCACCCTCGAACAGGAAGTTCTCTCCGTCACCCGCGTCCAGCGCTGGTCGACCTCATTCGTCCGCGAACGCTCGGCCCTCGTTTCCGGCTCTCCATGGCGCGTCCTCCCCGGACCCGACGGCGGGCTCGTCGTCGTCACAGCACAACCTACCAATGCTCCCCGGTTTCACCTCCTCAGTGCAGACCTCGATGCCCTCTTCGATTCGGAACCAGCACCGCTCAGTACGGTGCGCACACCAGAGCACCAGCGCATCGACTTCGGAGGCGATACCGTCCTCGAAGCCCTGGCCCTCGGCAGGCTCCCACTCCAGTACCGCTGGTTCCACAATGGCACCGAAATCAGCGGCGCCACCGGCAGCCGCCTCCACATCACAAACGCAGGTTCTCTTTCCGCAGGCAACTACGTCGTTCGCGTCTCCGACGGCACCTCCGAGGTCGTCTCGACAGGCACCAACGTCGCCGTCGGTCCAATCACCCCCGCTCCCACCGCCTCCGGTAGTCTGCTGCTCAGCGGCGGCGCTCTCATCAGAGAATTCTCAGACCCAGCCTCCGGCACCATCCGCCAGTCCATCGCAGTCCCATCCGCCCCAGGCAACAGCTTCGGTGTCCCCGCTAAGATCTCCGGTGTCGTCTCCGACCGTCTCGGCCGTCTCCACGTTCTCAATCACAATCACCTCGGCCCCACATCTGTCTATCTGTCCACCTACGACCCAGGATTGCAGTCATGGCGGCACGCCCTCCTGCCAGGTGTCCCCTCCTTCACCAACTGGAGCGAGGGCGATCTCACCCTCTCCGGCGACTGGGTCGTCATGAACCGCGGTCGTATCCACAGCCTCTCCGGCGAATGGCGCCCGTTCACCGGCGATTGGCTTCCAGCCCGCGTCGCCACCGGCCCCGGCGGTGTCGTCTTCGGCATGACCACAAATGGCTCAGTCCGCGCCTTCAGCAATACCACCGAAACATGGGGCAATCCCATCACGCTTCAGACAACCGGCTCCCATCAGGCCTTCGCCGTCGGCACCGATGGCAGGTTCTACACGCTCCTCCAGGGGGCCTTCCGTTCATTCCAGCCAGATGGCAGACCCATCCGCTCGCTCAATCCCGCCACCGCCCTAATCGCTCAAAGCCTCGCAGTCGGCGGTTCCGGAGGTCTGCAACTCGTCGCCGGCTCCGCCAATGCCGCCGACTTCTCCCTCACCCAGACCACCCTCCTCAGCGAATCCCGGATCGCCGCCCAGAACCCGACCCTGCTTCCCGGATACTTCGTCGCATGGTCATCACCCGTCGCCGAACCAAAACCCGTCTTCGTCGAACCCGCCGCTCCCCCAGCCACCGAAGACATCGCATGGTCATGGAAACCTCTGGTCTCCCATCCCGATCCTGACGCCGTGCTCACCATCGAGGCCGTCTCCATTCCGCCCTGGATGTCTTTCGCCAACGGCATCCTCAGCGGCACCCCGGCACAGGCCAATACAGGAAACACTCCCGTCCAACTGCGCGTCTCCGACAACTCAGGCCGCCAGACGCTTTGGCCCCTCACCATTCCCGTCGCCGAGGTCAATGACGCCCCCATCGCCGTCAATCGCTTCCTCAGCGGACCGGAAGACTCCCCATCCGAAGCCATCACCCTCACAGATCTCATCTCCGACGAGGAATCCGCCACCCTGACATGGAACATCACCGGCTCCACCGGTTCCACCATCTCCTCCGAGATCTCCGGCAACCGCCTCCTCATCTCCTACCTCCCCAACGCCCACGGCATCGCCACGGTCAGAGTCCGCGGCACCGACGACGGCTTCCGCTTCGCCGAATCCCTCATCACCGTCCGCGTCTACCCAGTCAACGACGCCCCCACCGGTTCCCTCAACCCCATCTCCGCCAACGAAGACGCCGCCCCGATCACTATCAATCTCGCCGACTCCTTCACCGACATCGAATCCCCCGACCTCGCCTTCTCCGCCTTCTCCTCCCGGCCCGACATCGCCATCGCCTATGCCAACCGCGGCTTCCTCACCCTGATTCCTCGCCCCAACGCCAACGGCACGCTCACCGTCACCGTCCGCGCCATCGACCCCGAAGGGCTCTCCGTCAGCGTCCCCACCAACGTAACCATCGTCGCCGTCAACGACGCCCCCACCGGTTCCCTCAACCCCATCTCCGCCAACGAGGACGCCCCGCCCATCACCATCAATCTCGCCGATTCCTTCGCCGACATCGAATCCCCGGACTCCGCCCTCACTTTCTCCGCCATCTCCTCCCGACCTGACATCGCCTCCGTTTCTGTCATCGCCGGAACCCTAACACTGACTCCTCTCCCCAACGCCAACGGCACCCTCACCATCACCGTCCGCGCCACCGACCCCGAAGGGCTCTTCGCAGACGTCCCCATGGCCGTCACCATCATCCCCGTCAACGACCCGCCCGTCATCCCCGCCGCCATCCCCGACATCGCCGCCAATGACGCCGGCTCCGACGCCCTCATCGACTTCTCGCCGC
>JAIXVE010000332.1 GCA_027483175.1 Verrucomicrobiaceae bacterium
CACAATCCCAAAGGGATTGCGTCCCCTAGCCCAAGGTTGGCCTGAGGCACGAAGGCCTACCTTGGGTCCACCCCCAACAAATCCCCAACCCCAACGCGGGTTGCGCCCCCAAACCCAACCAACCAATCGCCCCTCTACCCCGAACGCCGCGCGCCCATCAAAAACCCCCACACTACAACTGTGATCAGCCTCCCCCGTCCACACCAACCCCAGCTCAGCCTGTGGCTCCGCCCCCCCCGCCATGAGACCCGACTCCTCCGCACCAGCCCGCCCCTTCCCACTTCCTCCCTGGTGCCCCTGCCGGGCTTGATCAACCACAGGGGCATCGGCTCGCTCATTCCTCGCAGCCATGCACCCTTGAACGTCTCGGCTTAGTTCATGAAATCCAGAGATTTTGCAGCAGCAAGCTGGAGCGGCAGGGTAGCAACATCAACTATCAGAGTGAATGGCAGGAGAGCAACGAACTGTGGATGTATTGATTTTTTGATTCCCACTGCAATGGTTTGATTTACGGGCGCAATTGTTGCGGCAGAAACAAAGTTAGGAGGAGAACTCCCGGGGGACAATTTTATTTCATTTGATCCTACCGCTCCAAAGCTGCTTAGCATTATTTTTCCTTTTTCGGTTTTCAAAGCGTCCAGCGACTGTTTAGGCAGAAGAAAGTAACAAGGCTTCTTCTCGCCTTTAATGATGGAATACCCGGAAATCGCAAAGGTAGTCTGATCTTGATTGTGAAGCACTCTCTCCGGGAAAAAGCAGATACTGCTGGTGCTGGAAATGCGGGCCGCGCTGCCGATCGTTGTGCAGCTATACAGCAACACAGACACAAAAAAGAGAAAAATTATCGAAATTCGTTGCATGGGATGTTTTAGCTGAACGGTAACGTTGAGCCAACGCCTTGTTGAACAAAGCCGCTCCGCGGCAACCTCGTTCCGCACCGCGTGAACTTGATGGATGCGTGAGCATTTTCGGTGGCCTTAAACTCCTACGACTTAGCAGGTTCCGGAACCCTTTTCAACACACATTCCTCCCGTCGCCGGTCGCGTGCCGCCCTACCCTCAACGTCCACTCCACCAACCTCGGTCGCTGATTCCGCCACCACCGACTCAGAATCCCAGTCCCCACCCCACCATCCCCCATCCGAACCAGCCCCTCCAACCAGCCCGCCGACCTCCCGCTCGGCCCTCTCCCCACAAGCCCACCGCCGCCCCTCTCCGAACCCGCCCGCCGAAGGCCTTGGAATGCGGAAGCCCGCTGCCGCTTTCCCGGAGCCAGCTCGCTGGCCCGGCCCCGCTCAAGCTCTACCCCCCTCCGTACCAGCCCGGGACCGCAAGGCTCCGGACTCGCCCCTCTCCGAACCCGCCCGCCGAAGGCCTTGGAATGCGGAAGCCTGCTGCCTCTTTCCGGAGCCAGCCCGCTGGCCCGGCCCCACTCAAGCTCTCCACCCCTCCGTACCAGCCAGGGACCGCAAGGCTCCCCACTCGCCCCTTGCCTCTCCAATCCCTACATCTCCGTCCACACCCCCGCACTCCGACTCCGATCCGCTCCATCCGCCCCATCTCCCCCATCTCCCCCATCTGCCCCATCTGCCCCATCTGCCCCATCTGCCCCATCTGCCCCATCTGCTCCATCTGCTCCATCCGCCCTATCCGCCCCATCTGCCCCATCTGCCCTATCCGTGCTATCCGTCCATCACGTCCATCACGCACCCGACCCCACTCCCCCACAATCCCAAAGGGATTGCGTCCCCTAGCCCAAGGTTGGCCTGAGGCACGAAGGCCTACCTTGGGTCCACCCCCAACAAATTCCCAACCCCAACGTGGGTTGCGTCCTCAAACCCGACCAACCAATCGACCCTCTGCCCCGAACGCCGCGCGCCCATCAAAAACCCCACACTACGAGCCCTCGCCACTCCGCTCCAACCCGCCCCTTCCCATTTCCTCCTTCCCATTTCCTCCTTCTCACTTCGCACTTCCTCCCCGGGTGCCATTGCCGGGCTTGTTACACCACAGACGCATTGGCTGGCTCATTCCTCGCAGCCACGCACCCTTGAATGGTCGGCCTTGGTGGTTCGCTGAAGGTGGTCATGTCAGTGGCTGACGTAGATGTGTGTAAAACACGCCCAAACCCGCTGAGTCGTAAAGATCCCAACTGGCGTTCTCGTAGCGCACGAAATAGTCACTGGCCCCGAGCGCAGCCCGCCAATCCTCGACAAGCCGCCTGAAGCCACGAACTGAGAATGATGCTGAATCCACATCCTGGGGGAAGTAGCTGACCTCCAAACAGTATCCTCCTGCATCCCAGTCGATGAAGGTCTGTAACTTCGGCAAAAGAGCGGCTGCTGAACTCCAGCAGCCGTGCAGGCAGCCGCTGTCGGACTTGAAGACCTGCGACCACTCTGAGCCGTCGAGCAAACCCAGCATGTCCTCGCTCTCGCTGTCTCGAAATGAATCCGGATGATGGCTGCTGTAAAGTAGCTCAAGAAAAGCGATCATCCGCTTCTGACTCACTGGAGTGAAAGTGATGTCTCGCGATGAACCGTCAGCATCAAGCAAGTAGTCACGAATGGTCGCTTCTGGATACACGGGACGATGCCGAGCTAAGGCGAACGTTGAGGTGTGGCACCGGCTACCGGGAGCGCCACTCCGCAACAGGGTTAAGGGTTGTAGTCAAGAGGGTCATTTCGACTCGGGGCGGGTAGCCGGTTGTCCACCACCGTCTTGTTCGGTGCTGTGTTTGTCAGGATGCGGATACACGGTGGCATGTGGCCGTGGGGTAAACCATCTGCGCCAGAATGGAAGTGAATACCAAAACTCAAATACTCGCTTCTCCCTTTCATAGGTTGGGTAGTCTGGGCTCAGTATGAGTTCCAACTGCGGATCGTTGTCGTCTCCAATCCACGCTTCTCCATAAGGAATGGAGTTCAGCTTGCTTGAAGCAAATTCACGAGCGTCGTCCAACGTCTCGAATCTGGCTGGGTCTGGAGCACCGTTCAGAGCCCGATCGCCTGAATCCAGCAAGACGATCCCCGTATCAACTTCCGCAAATGTGATTCGATAGCTCACAGGCTGTCTAATTCTTCACCGAACGACTCGGATCAGGCGACGGCGAGCGCAAGACTTTGCTGACACGACAGATAGCCTTCGAGCCGTTGCCTGCATCCGTTTTCGCCCTTGGTTGGCTGTGGGTATCCATGTGCTGCGATCATTGTGGTGTGAGGACTGGCGCAGTGAAGGATGCGTCTGGGCTTCGAATGTCTGCTGGTATAGGCTCTGAAACCGTGGCGGTCCAGAGCTGCAGCAAAAAGCGACGGAAGGTGGAGAAAGCATCCTCAAATGGCAATGAGTAACTCACATCTGGCCTGCCAGTCACAGATAGGTGAGTGGTGCCGTATGAAACCTCAATGTCCTCCCATGAACGAATAAAAATCGTAACGTGCGGCTCTCCTCGCAAACCGTGATGGTCTAAAGTGGAAAACAAGAACCAGTGCATCGACTGCCCAGCACGAAAGTGAACATCGAGACCGGCAGCGATACCCCTCTGCACGAACTCAGTAGCAATCTGCTTCCAAGTGCTCCACGTCTGGTTCTCGGGATACTGGGCGATGTCCTCAATCACTGCTCGCCATGAATCTGGATTCGTCATTGGTAGCATTGGCGTGGCGCATTGCAGTTGGGCGAACAGTTTGATTATATCACTATATCTGATGGAATATCCATCTGCAAACGGGGCGTTCGGTCGGGTGTCCTTTTCTTCCAACTGCCTGAAATTCAATGGATACGACTGCCTTTCGCTCACAATATCCGAACCACCGCGGTTGGCAACAACTTCCCATGGTGCTTTGGCATTGCTGATGATCAAGGCGAAGCCGACGCCGGTGCCATAAAATTCCAGTTGCCGTTACACCGCACATGCGGCCGTATCCCACACCATGCGTGCATTCACAGTTCCGGGTGAGAGGCCAGCCGTACTCGCCCATCACGCCCAGCCCCACGATCCGCCCTATCCGCCCTATTCTCCCACCACAAAACACCCCCCCTCACCCCAGCATGAACACCAGCATCACAATCACCGTCGGTGGCAATGCCGCCGCCAGCAATCCCAGCGGATTCACCCGGTCATTGAAGTAATTCTTCAGAATCCCCTGACCCGCTGGATTCGGCGCGTTCGCAATCACCGTCAGCCCGCCGCCCGCCACCGCACCCGTCATCACCGCGTACTTCAGCGCATCCGTCAGCCCCGGCACCTGCGACGCAAGGAACGTGATCAGCGCATTGTCATTGAACCCCGTCAGCACCGCTGCCCCGATCGCCAGCGGCCACGGCCCCAGCCCGTTGTTCATCACCGGCTCAAGCCACCACGACTGACACCGCCCGTGAATCACCAGCCCCGCAAGGAAGAAGCCCACTAGCATCGGACTCTTGATGCTCAAAGGATTCTGATGCTCCTGCGACGCCTGCAGGAACCCTAGGAAGAACAGAAACCCGCCAAGGAAGAACACCGGATAGTGACTCGTGTACACGGTCCACGCCAGAAACGCCAGATGCGTCAGCGTCACCCGCAGCGGAATCCTCGTCGTCCGTTCCTTCCAGTAACGACCCGCCTCACCGTCCTGCACCTTGTCCCCCGGATCCCCCAGCCGCTGAAACTCCTTCCGGAACACAAGGAAATACACCGCATTCGAAATCAGAATCGACACCACCGCGTGCGACCCGAACGTCTGCAGCATGAACCCTGAACTCCAGTTCCACTTCGTCGCCACCATCAGCACCGGCGGAGCCGCGAAATTCGTCAGCACCCCGCCCACCGACACATTCACAAACAGCAGCCCCAGCGTCGCATACGCAAACACCTTGCTCGGCCGCAACTCGTAAAACCGCCGCGCCAGCAGCAGCGCACTGATCGTCATCGCCGCGGGCTCCGTGATCAGCGACCCTAGCAATGGAGCCAGCGTCAGCACACTCAGCCACCACGCCGCCGGCGACCCGCCGCCCAATCGGATCGCAGGAATCGCCAGACAATGCTCTGCAAACCGCACCACCGGCCGCGACGCACTCACCGCCATGATCACCACCACAAACAACGGCTCCACAAAATCACAGTCCCGGTTCACAAACGACTTCACATCCCCCCACCCGTGAAACCACACACCCGCCACCAGCAGCGGAATCGCCCACATCGCAAACACCGCCTCCACTTCCCCTAAATAGTGAAACAACTGCGCCTTGAACGACACCGGCGCAGGCGCATCCGCATACTCCCCTCGCTTCTCCGCCGCTCCAGTCGCATGCCACTCCTTGTGATAAGCCTCCTCCGCATGGTGCGCCATGCTCTGAAACATCCCCGCCGCAAACGTATGCAGAATCGCACACACGAAAATCACCGTCGCCCACACGTTGAAAGGATCCTGCTTCGCCCGCTCCATGATCCTCTCCGTCAGCGACCGCGTCTCACCTCCCGCAGGCACCGCATACTGATCCAGCGGCAGCGGAAACGACGCATACTGCTCAGCCCTCGTCTCCGTCGCAGGCCACGCCGGAGCCTCCTTCCCTGACGAAGCACTCACAGGCACCACCGCCGCCATCATCATCATCAGGCACAGCATCAATGCGAAAAATCGGGTCACCGGTTTCATGGTCGAAAATGGCCGCGGTCAACGGCCCGCCATCATGGAAGACGATTCCACTTGTGCAACCGTCGCCAATCCCGCCACCTTCCGCCAGCCATGCGCCCCTCCCTGCTCTTCATCCCGGCCGCCCTCGCAGCCTCTCTCCCCTTCATCTCCACCCACGCCGATAACGACGCCGGTTCCGCCGCCGCCGCCAAGGTCATCCATCAGCGCGCCGTCGCTGACATGACCCTCGCCGCCAAAAACTTCCTCGCCAGTCTCGACGATTCCCAGAAGGCCGAAGCCGTCTTCAAAATCTCCGACGACGAACGCCTCAACTGGCACTTCGTCCCCCTCGACCGCAAAGGCATCACGCTCGACAAGCTCCGCCCGGAACAGGACCACCTCGCCTACGCCATGCTCAATTCCGTCCTCAGCAACGAGGGCTTCGCCAAAACGGCCACCATCATGAGCCAGGAACGGATCCTCTTCGATCTCGAAAACCAGGCCCCCAAACGGAACACCGAAAAATACTACCTCGCCTTCTTTGGCGAACCTTCCGACTCCGGTGCATGGGGCTGGCGCTGGGAAGGCCACCACTTCTCCTGCAACGTCACCATCGCCGGCGGCAAGGTCCTCTCCGTCACCCCTTCCTTCATGGGCACCAACCCCGGCGAAGTCAAAGAAGGCCCTCGCAAAGGCCTCCGCGTCCTCGCCGAAGAAGAAGACACCGCCCGTCTCCTCGTCAAATCCCTCACCGACGCCCAGAAACCTGCCGCCTTCCTCGAAGGCAAGGTCCCCGACGACGTCATCAGCAAGGAAGAACGCAAGGCCATCCCCCTCCAGCCAGCCGGCATCAGCGCCGACAAACTCGACCAGACCCAGCGCAATCTCCTCTGGAAAACCCTAGGCGAATACATCGGCCGCTTCCGCCCAGACCTCGCCTCGGTCTTCCGCGACCGCATCCACTCCGGCGGCATGCCTTCCCTAACCTTCGCATGGTCCGGGGGCACCGAACTCGGCGAGCCCCACTACTATCGCATCCAGAGCCCTGAGTTCCTCTTCGAATACGACAACACCCAGAACAACGCCAACCACCCCCACGCGGTCTGGCGCGACTTCACCAACGACTTCGGCGTCGATCTCCTCAAGAAACACTACGACGAAGCCCACGCCCGCTGAGCCACCTCAGCAACCCGTTCCCTCTCTCTTTCCCGGAAACCAAAAAGGGGACCCCGCCACGGGGTCCCCTTTTCATTGTTAGCCTTCTCTCTCCCTCAGAGGCCGCGGATAATGTGCTCCAGCGCCAGCACCGCATACGCCGTCACCAGCACACTGTCCTTCTCCATCCACCGGCCGTTCTCATTCGCCCACGACCCGTCCTCGTGCTGCAGATTGAACAACTGTTTCGCCAGATCCGCACGCCAGTTCTTCCGCCCCTGCGGGGTCTCCACAAAGTCCATCCCCGCCGTGTTCAGCGCCTTCGCCATCGTGTGATAGTAATAATACAGCCCCTCACTCCCGATCCCCGGATTCTCCGTCACCGAATAATTCGCAGCCAGCCATTCCTTCACCGACTTCACCCGCGGATCCCCCGGCTTGATGTCCGCATAAATGAAACTCAGCAGCCCCGCGTACCCCATGCTCGCATACGACCGCACCGATGGCTTGCCCGACGCCGGATCCTCCGGAGCCACTTTGCTCTCGCCCGGACGGTACACAAACCCTCCCTTGTTCTTCGCATCCTCACTCACCCACGACGACTTGTTCGTCGCCGCAAGGTGCTGACACCGGCTCACAAAATCAATCGCCGCCGCATAATTCAACTGCGGCTCCGCCTTCGCACGGTCAGGATCATCCGCCAGCAGCTTCTTCGAATGATACAACGCCTCCAGCGCAAAATGCGTGTTGCTCATGTCCGTCGGCGGCTTGCTCCCATAACCCACCCCGCCATCATACGGACTGTCCATCTCCCCCGGCTTCCCTTCATCATACTGCCCCTTGATCACCAGCCGCCGCGCCTTCAACGCCGCCTCTCTCACCTTCGGCTCGTCCGCCACCAGCGTCAGCGCCGTCAATGACAGGCTCGTGTTGTAGTTAGGAAGCGCCGTCTTGTAAATCCCCCCGTCCTCCTTCTGACTCGCCAGCAGAAAATCATACGCCTTCCGCGCCTCCGGCGTCACTCCCTTCGTCTCCGGATTCCCCATCAGCGCCATCGCATACAGCGCCGTGAACGCCGGATGATCCTCCGACCCCACAAACCCCTTCGCCGCATCCTGCTTCGTCGCCAGATACTTCAACCCCTTGCTGATCGCCGCCTGCACTTCATTCCGCAAGGATTCGTCAGGCTCGGCCACCGCCGCCCCGGAAAAAACAAGGCTCGCAGCAACACCCGCCACCGCACAGAAAAAGGTATGTCGTTTCATAGATTTGAATAAATGGAAATCTTCACTTCGCAGAACGCTTGCCCGCAGGCTTCCCCTGGGCCGGTTTCACCGCCGGCTTCTTTTCCCCCTTCGACTCACCTTTCTCCTCCCCCTTCGGCTCCGCCTTCCCCGCAGCCACCGGTCGCAACTCAATCGTCACCGCCGTCCCCTTCGCAGGCACCGCAGGATCCGGCACCCAGATGTCATCCAGTTCGTTGCCCTCCCGCGGATTGTTCACAATCGACGCCGGATCCACCATCATCGCCACAATACTCCCCGTGTCCTGCGCCAGAAAACTCCCGTCCGGCATGATCCTCGACCCCGTGTAAATGAAGGGCCCCTCGCTGATGTGCGCCTTCTTGTCCAGATTGTGCAGCCATTCCTCGATCCTAACCGTCTGCTCCTTCCCCTTCTCGTCCTTCCACCGCACGTGAATCGTCATGCTGTTCTCCGCCCGGTGCGTCGCCCCCTTCACCGGCACCCCTCCACGCTCCGGCTCCGTGTAATCAAAAAACGTCGCGCTCGGCTTCCAGTCCAGCAGCAGCATCGCCACATTGAACTCCATCGGCCTCACCTTCGTGCTGAACAACGACTCATGCACCTTCCCACTCTCGTGCACTAGCAGGTATTCCACCAGTCCCTTGTTCATGTTCACCAGCGCAGGAATGCTCACCACCCGCGTCGCCTTATCAAACTCAATCAGCCCCATCCGGTACCGACTCCCCCCCAGCGACTCAATCGCCTTCGTCGGATCCGCCGCTGGCTCAGCCGCCGCAGGCTTCTCCGTCTCTGCCGCAGGCTTCTCCGCCGCCTTCTTCTCCACCTCCGCCGCTGGCTTCCCTTCCTCAGCCCGCGCCACTCCACCAGCCATCGCAAGCACCATCACCATCGGGATCAGTCGGGTCACTCTCATCCCCCAACCTACCACCCCCACCCCCGCACGCAACCCCTGCCCATGAGCGGAATTTGCCCATGCACTCCCCGTCGCTCCCACCATCATGGACAAAAACCAGCCATGAACCCCATCCCGCCCGAAATCCTCTCCCGCAAAGGCTCCCCCACCACCGCCGGCGTCCCCGCCGCCGTCCGCGACCTCCTCAACCAAGGCCTCATCGAAGCCGTCAATCTCTCCGAGTGGCTCATCATCGACCACGTCTCCGTCGCCCATCACGTCTTCTCCAACCTCAACCGGCCCGACCTCGCCGACACCATCCGCCTCGCCCTCTCCCAACCCGACGCATCCACCGCTCCCAAGAGAACCGCCGCCGTCGGCGCAGCCCTCGCTGCCGCCTGCCCCTCCCTCCGAGCCTGCGACGCCCTCTCCCGCTCGCTCATCGCCCAAACCTCCGACGTCGCCCGCACATGGGCCGCCTCCCTCATCGGCCAGCACCCCTCCCTCAACCTCCCCGCCAGACTCTCCCGAATCCGCCCGCTCGCCGCCGACCACAACATGGGCGTCCGCGAAATGGCATGGCTCGCCATCCGCGACGAGATCGCCGCCGACCCGCCCGCCGCCATCTCCCTCCTCATCCCCTGGACCGCCGAATCCGACCCCAATCTCCGCCGCTTCGCCTCCGAAGCCACCCGCCCGCGCGGGGTCTGGTGCCGCCACATCACCCAACTCAAATCCGACCCCTCCCCCGGCCTCCCCATCCTCGAACCCCTCCGCTCCGATCCCTCCAAATACGTCCGCGACTCCGTCGCCAACTGGCTCAACGACGCCAGCAAGTCAGCCCCCGAATGGGTCCGCTCCCTCTGCGCCCGCTGGGAACGCGAATCCCCCACCCCGGAAACCACCGCCATCATCAAACGCGCCCTCCGCACGCTCCGGAAATCCTCCTGACTCCCTCCCGCTCCTCCGCTCTCGCAATCCATTGCACCAACCCCGCCCCTGTGCCATAATCGTCACCACTGCCCGCTTTCGCTTTCGCTCTTTCTTCTCCGCACACCCTGCCCGCCCCCCGTTTTCCAGCCCCAAGGGCACGCTCCATGCTCTTTTCCTTCTCAAAATCGCCGATTCCCCGATGAAACTGCACTCCTGCACCCCCTCCAGTCTCGTCCTCCTTCTCTCCCTCGCCAGCGCTCCCGCCGCCGTCCTCTCCAACCCGGCCATCTCCAACGTCTCCAGCGAATTCAGCGGCGCCTTCGCCGCCGCCTTCCTCTTCGACGGCAATCCCACCTTCGGTGCCCCCACCGGCCAGGGCAACCAATGGGCGGGCGCAGGCGTCGGCCCACACACCATCAGCTTCGACTTCGGTTCCGCCAAAACCATCGGCTACATCGGCTACGCCCAGCGCGCCGGCAGCATCGCCACCACCGACAAGGTCACCTCCATCCAGTTTACATGGAGCAACACCCCAGACTTCTCCGTTTCCACCACGTCCTCCCTCACCGTCACCAACACCGCTAACAACTCATTCTGGGCCTACGACCTCGGCGCTCCCTTCAACGCCCAGTACGTCCGCGCCGTATTCACCGGCAATGGCGGCAACCCCGGCGGCTCCGAACTCCGCTTCTTCGAACCCGCACGCACCGCCCTCCCACGCCCCACCATCATCGGCACCCCCAGCCAGTTCAGCGCCGCCTTCGCCGCCTCCAATCTCTTCGACGGCGTCGGCGATGCCGGCCTCCGCGCCAATAACAACCAATGGGCCGGTGCAGGCGTCGGCCCCCACTCCATCGACTTCGACTTCGGCGGCCTCGGCGTCTCCCTCAACGCCCTCGGCTACGCCCAGCGCGCCGGCGACAACCCAGCCCTCGACAAGGTCACTTCCATCGACCTCTTCCTCAGCGATACCGCAGGGGTCTTCGCCCCCACTCCCACCACCTCCCTAACCATCACCAACACCTCCAACCCGGACTTCACCGAGTACTCCCTCGGCGGCTCCTTCGCCGGTCGCTACCTCCGCGCCGTCTTCAACGGCACCGGCGGCAACCCCGGCGGCTCCGAACTCCGCTTCTATGGCACCCCAGTCCCGGAAGTCTCCTCCGCCTTCCTCGTCTCCCTAGCCGGTTCCGCCCTCGCCCTCCGCCGCCGCCGCTCCCGCTAACCCTCATGCTTTCCTCAGAAAAACCCGGTGAGCCTCGCGCCTCCGGGTTTTTTTGTGCCACCCTCACCATTCCCCCCTCCTCGCCCCCATGAAACACTTCCTGCGCCCCATCCTCAAGGCCGCCGCCCTGCTCTTCGCCGCTGCCGCCCCTGCCGCCGTCCTCCCTAACCCCACCATCACATCCTCCGCGACGCCATTCAGCGCGTCCTTCCCCGCCTCCAACGTCTTCGACGGCTCCATGAACGAATACGCCTCCGCCACCCGCGGCGCAGGCGCTGCCTTCTCAACCTCCGCTGGCACATGGATCCAGTTCGACTTCGGCACCGCCACCACCATGGACCGCTTCATCATGGTCGCCCGCGCCAACACCGCCGACATCATCGGCACCTCCCGGCTCGTCTTCAGCAGTGACGCAACCTTCGACGCCACCGACACCATCTACTCCTTCAATCCCTCCGGCTCTAACGCCGCCGGGCTCGTCCAATCCTTCCCCTCCACCACCGCACGCTACGTCCGCTGGGAAGTCGCCACCTCCACCGGCTCATCCCAGAACCTCGGTGCCGCCGAAATCCGCTTCCTCAATACCTCCAGCGGCAAAGCCGTCCTCCCCGCCACCGTCATCGGCTCCGCCACTCCCTTCAACGCCTCCTACGCCGCCGCCAACGCCGTCAACGGCAACGCCGGCCGCGGCACAGGCTTCGAATACGCCTGCCTCAGCCTCGGCGCAGGCATGTTCGTCGACTTCGACTTCGGTTCCTCCCAACCCATCAGCGGCTTCGACTTCTTCGACCGCATCCCCACCGTCGACCGCACCAGCGCCTTCAACCTCATCTTCTCCTCCGACAACGTCTTCGGCAACGCCGGCGATACCACCCTATCCTTCACCAGCGGCCAGACCGGCTGGGGCTTCGCCCGCGACTTCGCCCCCGTCAACGCACGCTACGTCCGCTTCGACGCCACCGCCACCAACACGGCAACGAACAACTCCGGCATCCAGGAAATCGTCTTCTACCGCGACGTCAATCTCAACCTCCCCGCCATCGCCAACACCCCAGCCTCCTCCATCACCGCCTCCTCCGCCACCCTCGGCGGCGACATCCTCCGTCCAGGCTCCGACACCCCCTCCGTCACCCTCTTCTACGGCACCACCAACGGCGGCTCCGACCCCGCCGCATGGCAGCAATCCCTCAACCTCGGCCCACAATCCGCCTCGTTCTCCTCTCCCGTCACCGGCCTCCTCCCCTTCACCCGCTACTTCCACACGTCCCGCGCTACCAATTCCTCCGGCGAAGCATGGGCCCCCGTCACTCTCGACTTCGCCACCCCAGTCGCACCGCCCGTCATCGCCAATCTCCCCGCCGCAGACCTAACCATCGCCACCGCCAGGCTCGGCGCTTCCATCACCAGCTCCGGCGGTAAAGCCCCCGTCGTCACCCTCTTCTACGGCCCTACCGACGGCGGCACTTCCCCCGCCGCATGGGCACAACGGGTCTCCCTCGGTGCCGTCAGCACTTCCGCCTCCTCCATCATCGGCGGTCTCGCCCCCGCCTCCTCCTACTTCTTCCGCGTCTTCGCCTCCAACGAAGCCGGCAGCGCATGGGCCCCGGAATCCGCCACGTTCTCCACTCCCGTCGCAGCCCTCCCCGTCATCGCGAACACCCCAGCCTCCGAAATCAACGCCTTCTCAGCTCTCCTCGGCGGCGCTCTCTCCTCTACCGGCAACGCCCCAACCTCCGTCACGCTCTTCTGGGGCCCCGCAGACGGCGGCACCAATCCCGCCTCATGGGCCTTCTCCATCGACCTCGGCCTCCAGTCCGGGCCCTTCTCCTCCCTCGTCACTAACCTCACCGCCGCCTCCCCGACGTTCTTCCGCTCCCGCGCCTCCAACGCCGCCGGCACCGCATGGGCCCCCGACTCCGCATCCTTCTCCACCACCTCCTTCTCCCCAGTCACCGTCTTCCTCAACGAATTCGTCGCCGCCACCGACAACGATGACCCACGCGCCGTCCTCGATGCCGACGGCGCTCCCCAGGACTGGATCGAATTCCACAACCCTGCCGCCTCCGCCATCGACATCGGCGGCTACTACCTCACCGACAGCGCCTCCCAACGCACCAAATGGCGCTTCCCCACCCCCACCATCATCCCCGCCAACGGCTTCCTCCTCGTCTTCGCCTCCAATAAAAACCGCGCCGTCAGCGGTGCCGAACTCCACACCAATTTCCGCCTCGCCGGCGAAGGCGAATACCTCGCCCTCATCCAACCCGACGGCACCACCATCGTCAAAGACTGGGCCCCATCCTTCCCCGCCGTCCCGGAATACTGGTCCTACGGCCTGACACTACCACCTTCCAACGGCACCTACGCCCCCTTCCAGATCCCCACCCCGCGAGCCGCCAATTCCACCACCCCCGGCGCTCCCGCAGGCGATGTCATCTTCAGCATCCCCTCCAGCTCGTTCACCACCGCACCGCTCTCCCTCACGCTGACCACCGCCTCCCCGACCGCCCAGATCCGCTTCACCACTAACCGCACCGAACCCAACGCCACCTCAACGCTCTACACCGGCCCGATCTCCCTAGCCACCACCACCATGGTCCGCGCCCGCGCCTTCGAAACCGCCCCCGGCTTCGCCCCAGGCCTCGTCCGCACCCAATCCTACACGCGCCTCGGCACCGCCGCCGCCTCCTTCACCTCCAACCTCCCCGTCGTCGTCGTCGACAACTTCGCAGGCGGTCTCCCCTCCACGGACAGAACCATGTTCTGGACGCTCTTCGCTCCAGACGCCGCTACCGCCAACCGCTCCGCCCTCACCAATGCCCCGGTCATCGCCACCCGCGGCCGCATGGTCATCCGAGGCTCCTCCTCCGCCGGCTGGCCCAAATACTCCATGAACATCGAAGCATGGGACGAACTCGGCGAAGACACCCCAGTCGCCCCACTCGGCATGGCCCCCGAAGCCGACTGGGTCCTCCAGAGCAACTACGACTTCGACCGCGGCATGATCCGCAACCCCTTCATGTACGAGTTCAGCAACCGCATCGGCCGCTGGGCCCCACGCTGGCGGTTCGTCGAGGTCTTCTCTAACACCAACGACGGCACCCTCGACTACCCAGGCGACTACATGGGCGTCTACGCCATCATGGAAAAACCGGAACGCGGCGGCGATCGCATCGACGTCGAACGTCTCGACTCCAATGACCTCGCCGGAGAAGACGTCACCGGCGGCTACATCGTCAAGGTCGACCGCCTCGACCCTGGCACTAGCGGCTGGGTCACCTCCCGCAACTTCCCACTCACCGAACCCTTCGGCTCCGAAGTCCGCCTCAACTACGGCTACCCGGAAGAGGTCCCCTCCCCAGCCCCACCCATCCCCGCCCAGCAGTCCAAATACATCCGCGACTACATCCAGGCCTTCGAAGACGCGGTCGTCCAGCCCAACCGCACCAACCCCGCCACCGGTCTCCACTACACAGACTACATCGACCGCGATTCATGGGTCGATCACGGTCTCCTCAATATCCTCGCCCAGAACGCCGACTGCTTCCGCCTCAGCACCTACATGCACAAACCCCGCAACGGCAAGCTCTTCGCAGGACCCATCTGGGACTTCGACCGCACCATCGGCTCCACCGACTCCCGCAGCACCAACCCCACAGGCTGGAGCGCCACCCAGCCAGCCACCGACATCCTCACATGGGGCTGGTGGAAATTCCTCTGGACCGAACCCGACTTCTGGCAGCGCTACACCGACCGCTGGTTCGCTCTCCGCGACTCCACCCTGACAAACGCCAGCCTCACCGGCCTCGTCACTCAGTTCGAATCACAACTCACCGAAGCCGCCGTCCGCAACTACGCCAAATGGACCGCCACTCCCCCGCGCGACGGCCCGGACGCAGGCACCACCGCCACCTTCAGCGACGAAATGGACATCGTCCGCAACTGGCTCACCCAGCGCACCGCATGGCTCGATTCCCAGTTCACCCCTCGCCCAATCCGCACCCCCGCCGGCGGCCGCACCAACTCCGTCACCCTCTCCGCCACCCAGGGCACCATCCACTACACGCTCGATGGCTCCGACCCGCGTCTCCCCGGCGGTGCCATCAACCCCGCAGCCCTGACAATACCTAGCGGAAACTCCGTCACCATCGCCCAGGGCTCGCTCCTCTTCGCCCGCGCCCGCACTGCCACCCAGTGGAGCGCTCCCTCCACCGGCTACTATTTCAGCGGCACCCCTGCCGCCGCAGGCAACCTCGCCGTCAGCGAAATCCACTACCACCCCGCCGATCCCTCCCTCGCTGAAATCGCCGCCGGCTTCCGCAACTCCGATGATTTCGAATTCCTCGAACTCATCAACACCTCCGCCAGTCCCATCGATCTCTCGGGCTCGCGCTTCACCACCGGCATCGACTTCACCTTCCCGCTCGGCTCCATCCTCACCCCCGGCCAGCGCACCATCATCGTCGCCAGCCGCGCCGCCTTCGCCGTCCGCTACCCAGCCATCGCCTTCTCCGCCATCGCTGGCGAATACTCCGGCGACCGCCTCGACAACGCCGGCGAATCCCTCACCCTCACCGACGCCGCAGGTGCCACCATCCTCTCCTTCTCCTATCTCCCCTCAGGCCTCTGGCCCGACGACGCCGATGGCTCCGGCCCCAGCCTCGTCGCCATCAATCCCGGCACCGCCGCGGATCAACCGCTCAACTGGCGCGCCTCCACCCAACCCGGCGGCAACCCACTCGGCTCCGACGCCCTCTCCTTCTCCTCATGGCTCGCCGCCTTCAGCCTGACTGACCCCGCCGACGACTCCGACGGCGACGGCATCAATGCCTTCGGCGAATACGCCGCCGGCAGCAACCCCACCGCCCCCGGCCTCGCCGACCTCCCCGTCGTCCAGCCATCCGCGCCGGGCACATGGTCCGTCACCGTCTTCCACGCCCCCGGAGCCGACGACGCCTACCCAGTCATCGAAACCGCCAGCGACCCCGCCACATGGTCGCCCGCCCCCATCACCCCGGAAACCCGCATGATCGTCAACGGCCGCGAGCAGTTCACCTTCTCCATCCCACAACCTCCGGCCGCCTCCCGCTTCTTCATCCGCACCCGCTGGGTCGCCAGGCCCTGACAATCCCGGGCCCCGCCTGCCCTCAAAGCCTCACCGCCTCAGCCGCCGCCCGGGCCTCCACCGCCCGCGCCAGGCGCGCCGTCACGCCCTCATCTCTAGCCGACGGCAGCTCGTCCCCATCCACCGACGCCACCCGCTGCACCCGCCGCACCGACGACGTCAGAAACACTTCCTCCGCTCTCCTCAAATCACCCACCGTCACCGGACCCTCGCGGCACTCAATCCCCTCCAACCCGCACGTCTCCACCACCACCGCACGCATCGTCCCCGGCAGGCATCCACTCGCTAGCAAAGGCGTCGTCACCACCCCCTCACGCACCACAAACAGATTGCTCATCGCCGCCTCCGCCACCGTCCCATCCGGGCCCAGCACCACCGCATCCGTCCCCCCGGCCTTCGCCGCCTCCCACTGCAGCAGCACATTCTCCGCATACGAACTCGCCTTCACTCCCGCCAGCAGCGACCCCGCCGCCCGCCGCACTCCCGTCACCACCAACCGCGCCTCACCCACCGCTTCCATCGGCACCGCCACCGCCAGCCACGCCGCCTTCCCATCCCCAGCCCCCAGCACCGAAAACCGCAGGCGCACGCTCCCACCCTCCATCGCCCCCTCCATCGCCCCCTCCACCGTCCGCTCCACCGCACCTAACGCCTCCCGGAAATCCCCATACCCCGGCACCTCCAACCCCAGCCGCCCGCATCCCTCCGCTAACCGCTCATAGTGCTCCCGCAGCCGGAACACCCGCCCGCCCTCGCTCCTCAAGGTCTCAAACACCCCCAACCCATGCACCACCCCCGGCCACACCGCCGGCAACACCGCTTCCGCCTCGCGACACAGTCTCCCGTTCAGCCAGACCTGTCTCTCCATAACACCTCAGGGATCGTCGCCCCCGGAATCCGCCGCACCAGCCGCATCCACATCGAAAATCAGATACGGATCCATCGTCAGATCCGAACTCCCCAGATCGTCATTGTGCGCCTCGATCGCAATCACATTCACCCCCGGCCGCAGCAGGCCTTTCGCCGATCCTAGCGGAAAATACTGATACTTCCGGTCCGCCTCATGCGGACTCACCCCACGCACCGTATCCAGCGACCCGCTCTCCACATTCGCTCGCACCACTTCCCGCCCGTTCAGGTAACAGATGAATCCGTCATCGTAACTCACCGCCAGTCCCAGCCGACTCAGATCCTCGTCCCCCTTCAGCGTGAAATTCCTCCGCAGACACACATACTTGTACTTGCCCCGCATGTCCGCCAGCAGGGTCGCATCGTCTGCATCATCATAACCAAATCCCGCCGCCCCCGTCTTCCATCCCGTCACCGTCGCCGCACCCGCCCAGTTCGCCGCCGGCTTCGCTCCCGCCAGATACTGCCAATCCGCACCCTTTGGAATCAGCGCCCGATACCGCGCCGGCAGCTTCCCCGCCGCCACCCCCGCACCCTCCTTGCCGTCAGGCGTCGCCACCGGTACCGCCGCCGGCCCATGCACTTCCCCCAGCCTAACCGGAGCCGCCATCCGCACCACCGGCACGTTCCCCTCCTTCACAATCCGGAAGGTATCCCGCACCTCTCCCTTCTCATTGATCATCCGCGACGTCAGGGTCTTCCCCTCCACGTCTATCAGCACCGACCCGAACTCCACCCACGTCACCTTCATCACCGGCGACGCCGTCTTCTTCCGCCCTAGCGTCGTCCCTCCATGCCCAGCCACCATCGCCACCGTCCCGTGATGCGGCTGCAACCCCGCACTCTTCCGGTACGCCCCGTCCCCACCCGGATCGCCATCCCCGTCATTCAGCACCACTCCGGCCGCCGTCGTCGGCGTCGCATACGCCCCGTCAATCAGCATCGACCGCTCGTAAATATGCGAATGCCCGCACAACACCAGATCCACCCCCGCACTCTCCAGGATCGGCAGAATCAGCTCCCGCATCTCCACCAGCTCAAACGCCTTCTTCCGGTCGTCACTGTCGTGCGTCCCCTTCGTGTACGGCGGATGATGCCAGAACGCCACTAGCCAATCCCCCTTCGCTCGCTCCAGATCAGCCTTCAGCCACTGCGCCATCGCTCCATCAGGCTGCCGCGATGTATCAAACGAATTCAGACTGATGAAATGCACCCCACCAGCATCAAACGAATAATAACTCTCCGTCCCGCTCGCCACCCCGCCACTCTGTCCCGCCCGCGGCGTCACATAACAATCATAATACGGCCCCTTCCCCGTCGCACTCTTTGACGACCTCCCCTCGTGATTCCCAAACGCCGGAAAACAACACGTGTTCCTCAGCGTCGCCTCGTACGGCTCGAAAAAATACCCCTGAAACTCGGAATCCAACCCAGACCCGTACGCCATATCCCCCACATGCAGATACAAATCCGGATAACGCTTCTCACGCCCCGCCACCCGCCGCATCGCCTCATGAATCTGCGCCTGCACCCGGTTCCCCGTCCCGCTGTCCCCCACCACCCACAACCGCATCGGCCGCGCCACCGCACTCAGCGTCCGGAACGTGTAAGTCCCGTCCGCCGCCGTCAGCCGCTTCTCCCCGTCATACACTCCGTAATGCCACAACGAATCGGCCGGCAATCCCCCGATCGCCACCTCGTACTGCGTCGTGCCCGCAGGAGCCCCCGCTAGCAATCCAATCCCGCCCTTCCCGCCCCCGTCAGCCTCCGCCCGCGACACCACCACCGCATCACCACTCACCTCGCGATCTAACTTATCAACCCTGCTCCCATACCGCAGCACCGGTCGCCCCACCGCACTTCGCGTCCGCCACACCACCGTCACCCCCTGCGCCGTCGCACACTGCAAATACGGCCCCCGCGTGAATCCCCCAGCATCCCCCGCCTCCGCACCAACCACCACCCCGGCAAACCACCCCATCAACAGCGCCGCACCCGCTCCTCGGTACGCCCCACCAGCCCGTCTGGCAGAAATCCTCATTTGCCGATCAGTTCCCGGAATTCCTTCTCCAGTGCCTCCGGCGTCGGCGGCACCGCCTGCGGCTGAGGCACCACCCGCGGCCGCTCACTCCCAGGCACGGCCTCAGGCCTCGGTCGCCCACCTCCCGGCACCGGCTCAGGCCGCTCCACCTCCAGCGCCCCGCCCTCTCCAGGAGCCGCCGGAAACGTGTCCGTCAACGCTCCCGCTTTCCCACCCAGCGAAAACCCAATCGTCGACACCCCGTTCCGCACCGGCGGAAACACACTCGGCCCGCCATCCGGCCCGCTCCGCGGCAATAGCAACTCCGAAACCTCCAGCACTAGCTTCCCCTCCACCTCGCCACTCGCCGCCACCGTCACCGCACCCCTCATCCGCAACGCGCCATCACGATCCGCCGCCACATCCGTCAGCTCCAGCCCGGCCGCCGTCCATTTGAAATGCCCACGCACCGCATTGAACTCCATCAGCGTCAAATCCCGCCGCCCTAACGCCAGCGCAATCCGGTTCACAAACGGCAACCCCCTCAGCACCCCCGCTCGCACCACAAACTCCCCCTCCAGCGCACGCGGCGCTCCCTCCCCGAACGCCGCACTCCACTTCGCCGTCGGAATCCGCAGGCTCCCCGCCAGATGATCCGTCCACCCAGGCAGCAGGAAATACTTGATCGGCACTTCCGCCGTACTCACATCCAGCTCCACACCCCCATCCGGTGCCAGCACCGCCTTCCCGCTGATCGCCGCCACCGCACCCCCCGGCAACCCCAGCCGCCCACCCGTAATCGTCACCTCCCGTCCCTTCAGCGTCCCATTCAAACTCACCACGTCCGACGTCGGAAACCCCGAAAGCACCAACTCCCCACGCGCCGCACTCGCCTCCCATCCACCAGTCGCCAATGGCTTGAACGCCAGATCCATTCCCCGAAATCCCTCTTCCATCCCCCCTGGCCCAGCCCACGTCAGCCCAAGACTCGCCACCCGCCCGCGATCCACCGCTATCAGTGACGGCTCCGGCGATATCCCCATCCGCATCCCCCCCTCGCCCGCCCCGCCACCCACCGGCAACGGCACCAAATCCACACTGTCCGCAGGAAGCGCCGTCCTCACAGGATTAAACCGCACCTTCCCCTCCCTCACCAAGACACTCGTCACCCCCCACTCGCTCCCCACCCACGACGACTTCGTCAGCAATGCACTCGCATCCTGAAACTCCGCACTCTCCGCCAGCATCCCCGGCCCAGGCTGCACATGAATCGCCTCCACCGACAACGAACCACCCCCACCCTCACTCACCCGCTCAAAGGCCACCGTCACCCCGGACAATCTCGAAACCGTCCGCCCCAGCGCCAACCGGAACGCCTCGCTCTCAATCCGCATCTTGCTGATCCACCGAAACCCAAACCACCCACCCACCGCCAGTCCCAGCAACAGCACCCCACCCGCTATCAGCATCGTCCGCCGCCGCTTCGCCACCTTCACCGGTTGATGCGACCTTCTCCTCCTCCGCCGACCCTGCCCATCCCCTCCCCCGCTCCGCAACTGCTCCATCATCTCGTCCACCGTATAGTGACTCTTCACCGCGCCCGCAGGCACAGCCCCGGAATCCCGCGGCGGCGGAATCGCTCCTCGCTGAGGTGTCGGTGACGACTCGGAATCAGTAGGCGGAATCACGCAAAATACAGAAATTTCGGCCGTCCCAGCACCAGCGGCGGTCTCCCGCTGAACCTCCCCGGCTAGTCATAAAAGAACAATCAGCGCAACAAAATGCCCTCACCCTCAGCTTCGCTCGGCTCAGCCGCCGCAGCCTCCGCCGCACGCCCGCCAGCAGTCGCCGCCCCACCAGATGGATCGATGATGTTGACCGAAACCAGATAGATCATCACCTTCCTCGAGTCCCGCTGCACCTGACTCTTGAACAACCGCCCCACCACCGGAAGACTCCCCAGCACCGGAACCTTGTCGTTGATCGTCTCGGACTTCTCCTGCCTCAATCCACCGATCGCCACCGTCTCCCCGTCATAAACCATCACCTGCGCCGCCGCCGCCGTCTTCGAAAACACCGGCTGAATAATCCGGTTCTCCGTCAGCACCACCTGCCCGTTCGTAATCGGCGTCCCGTAATTGATAAACCCGTCAAACTCACTGAACACCACCGACAAATCCAGATTCACCGTGTAACCGTCATCCCCAACCGTCGGCTCCACCTCAATCGTCGACCCAATGTCCCGCGGCGTGAACGAATTCGGATTCGCCGGCGTCACCGGAAAATTATTCGACGCCTGCGCTCCCTGAATCTGCAGCCCTCCCCCAGGAGCAAGATTCAGCGTCCCACCTCCCCCGAAATTCTGCGGAATCTGCGGCGGATCAAACTCCGAAGGATACAGCATCGTCCGCCCGGAAAACCCAGTCGCCTTCTGCCCGCTCTTCACCACCACCGATTGCGCAGTCGCCACATCCACCCCCTTCTTCTGATCCAATCCCCGCATCAGGGTCTGAAAACGCGGATTCGTCATCACCCCGGCAATCGACGCCATATACGGCGGCCGCGCCGCACTCACCGCCGTCGCCCCCTGCCCACTCAGCAGGGTGTCAATCGACGCCGCTTTGCTCAAATCCAGCGAACTCCTCAACCCACCCGTCAACGGCCCCTGCGTCACATTGAACGTCGCTTCAATCGACCGGAAATCCGTCGTCCCAGGCGTCCCCACTGACGGTGCCGCCCCCAACTCCCCACCCGCCGCCGTCCCGCCCGCCGCAAACATCCCGCTGCTCCCCACCTGCGACGGCTCCAGAAACCAGTCAAATCCCAGCTCCCGCAGATTCGTCTGCCCGCACTGCAACTGCGTCACCTTGATCACCACCTGCTTCTGCTCCGTCGCCACCAACCCGTCCGTCAGACTCGCCACCAGATCCAACCCCTCCTCCGTATTCGTCACCGTCAGCATGTTCTGCGTCGGATTGTAAGAAGCCGACGCCCCTTCCGGAAACGGCACCCCCGCACGCGCCAGAAACTCCGCCGCACCAAGCCTCCTCAGCCGCGGCCGACTGCTGTCCGCCGTCGCCGCAGACCCAGCAAACGGATCACCCGCCGCAGCCGTCTCCGCCGCTGCCGGCGTCGTATTCAAAAACCCAGGCGGCACCCGGAACTGACGCGTCGTCATCCCGCCTCCACCCGTCGCATACACCACCACCGCCGACGCATCCACCCGGAACCTCGTGTCCGTCACCTCGCAAATCGACCGCAGCGCATCACGCACCGTCACATTCCGCAAATCCAGCGTCACCGACTTGATGTCCCCCGCCGCCTTCGTCCCCGCGTTCCACACAATGTTCACCCCGCGGCTGTTCTCGTCCGGCGACACCGCATCCGCTTCCGCTGACTTCCGCGCTAGATACGTCAGCGCGTCCGACACCGGCAAATCCGAGACACTGAACCGCGGAATCCTCAGCGCATCCAGTTTGATCGCCACCGAACTCTGCGGCACATACGCCTCAGGCCCCGATACCTTCCCCACTCCCGGCACCACCGCCCTCACCGGCACCGCCGTCTCCCACTGACGGTCCACTTCATTCAGCATCTTCGCCCGCGTGTAGTCCCGCTCGGACCTCAGGTGATTCGAAATATACCGCTCCACCTCTTCCAACCCGCGCCGCGCCGCCACGTTCGTCTCATCAACCGCCAGCACCTGATTGTACGCCGCCTTCGCCGCCCGGTAATCCCCAATGTCCCGGTGCCCACCCGCCAGTCGCAGCAACTGCCGCACTTTGTCCACGCTCTCGGAATGCCTCGGCGTCAGCGCCGGATTGTACTGATCCGGATCCTTCAAATCCTCCTTCAACGCCTTCGCCGCCTCCGACGACGGATCCATCCCCTCCGTCAGCGTCTCATTCAACAACGCCGCCGCCTTCTCATACTCCCCACGCGTCGCCAGCGTCTCCGCATGCCTCGTCGCCGCATCCCCAAACCGCTTCGTCGCCGCCGCCCGCAATTCCCTCACCGCCGTCGCCCCGGACGGCAATGCCGCCACCGCTTCCCGAAACTTCTGCAAAGCATCCCCGTCATTCCCCGCACTCACCAGCGCATCACCCTCCGCCATCAACTCCCGTGCCCGCGCCGCCTGTGCCTCTCGCCGCTGCGCCTCGGACGCCGCCGTCGGCGCACCCACCACACTCTCCACCATCGGCCCGCTCCATAGCATCCCGGCTGCAAACGCAAGCGACAGCGCCGCCTGAGGTCGGCGGTTCCATCGGTAAATTGACTTCGCTGTGGTGGCGGCGTCTGGTCCGGTGCGCATAGGTGTTTCCCCTGGATAGGGGTCGGGAGATTAGGACGAGAGCAGCCGTTTGTAACGGGAAAAATTCAGGATTTTACAGCCCAGCCCGCTCCCCCCCTCAAAGCCGCACTTCGATCTTCTCCCCAAACCCGCTCAAATCCACCCCCACACCCGAAAAACTCACCCCATCCGGCCGGTCCCGCCCCACCCGAATCGTGTGCCTCCACCCCCCAAAAACCGGCGGCCTGAACTCCGGCCCCCGCACCCGCCTCGTGTACAGCACCTCCCCGCTCCCCTCGTCCACCACCTGCACCACCGCCGTCTCCGCACCCGAAATCACCAGCTTCGGCAGCCACGCCCTCGGCGTCCGCCCGTCATTCGCCCCCATCGGCACCGTCACCGGCCACCCCGGAAACTGCCCCTCCCCAAACCGCGGCCAGCACTCAAACGTCACCGTCCCCTTCTCCTTGTTGAACCGCGCCAGCCCGTACCCGTCCGCCCGCTGCTTCTCATCCGCCATCTTCACAGGATTCGCATACGCCAGCATGCTGATCCGATTCCCCAACCCATCCCGGTAATCCCCAGTCCACGGCAACGGACTCCCCGCCACCGCATTCGGCCCCGCCTTCTCGTCCGCAGGATGCCACCACCGCCCGTAGATCGTGTTCACCAGCGCCGGACTCGTGAACGCATACGGCCCGTCTCCCCATTCCTCAATCCCATGCCGCACCAGCACCCCAAGATGCTGGTCCCCGCACAAATGCACCGCCCCCGCCCGCCTCATTTCCGCCAGCGCCCGGTTCCGCTGCGTCTGCGGCCACCCATTGCAATCCAGATCCGCCAGCAACCGCTCGTCTTCCTTCCCATGCATGTGCACCGCCCCGCAGAACGCCGTCTGCGACAGCACGCACTTCAGCTGCGCCCCGCCCCAATCCTCACCCCACTCCCTCAGAAACCGGTGCTGCCTCTCCCCCAGCAACTCCAGCCCCGGCAGATCAATCGTCCGCGGATCATAACCCGGATCATTGATGTGATCCGGCCGCGGCCCTAACTGCGGTATCTTCCCCTTCGGCCCGCTCTTGAACTTCCGGTCCTCCAGAATCGCAAAATCAATCCCACCCACACGCAATCTCGTGAAGTACACCGTGATCCCACGCTCCACTGGCACCGGATCCACCGGATCCGGCAAATGCCACGTCTGCTGCCGCTGCACCAGATTCACATACGCCGGCGGAAACATGTACCCGCCATCCGCTCCCGCCGGATGCACCGACTCCTTCCCATTCTCACCCCACAAGTTAGGATGCCCCACATCGTGATCGTCCGGAATCGTCACCACCGGCCGGTCCCGCAACACGTCACGGAACTGCAGCCCGAACTCAATCCACCCCGCCGTATGCTCCGTGTGCCGGTACGTCTGGTCCCCCGCAAAGAATAACAGATCCGGGTCTTGCCGCCGCAGCCGCTCGATGATCTCAGGCCGCGCCCCCGTCGTCCGGCTCGAATTGCACGACAGGCTCGCCACCGTGATCTCCGCCTTCTCCGCAGGATCCCGCCGGATCCGCCCGCTGAAAACCGCCGCCTCGCCATGCCGCACGCGGTACGCCGCATCCCGCCCCGCATCCCATCCCTCCACACGAAAATGCGCACTCCAACCCGGATACTCCACCGCCGCACGCGCCACCTCCACCCAGCCACCATCACGCTCCACCTCCAACCGCGCCTCCCGCGCCTCCCCAGGCTTCAGCGGATACAACTGCGCCGTCATCTTCAACACCCCGCGATCCTGCGTGTACACCGCAAACGCCACCACCTCATCGCGCGCCACCTCCATCGACGGCGGCGGATTCATCCCGCCCGCACGCTTCTCCCACCACGCCCCAGTCGCTAGCGAATCCAGTTTCGCATGCTTCGCTCCAAATAACTCCGCCGATTCCGCCTCCGCCGCCCTCACCATTCCCCCGGCCAGCTGCAACGCCGACATCATCGCCACACCATAACAAATCGAATCCAGCGCTCGCATCATCACACCACCCCATCACGGCAGAAAAAAGCCGGTGCCACCGCAAATCGCGATGGCACCGGCATCAACTATCTCTCAGCCAATCAGGGCTGCGCAGACACCTTCAGACGGACAATGTCCGAGATGTCACCGACCGTCGCACCTTCGGTCCGGAACGAATGCCATTCCCAATCCGCTCCCAGCGCCGGCAGCGTCAATGTCGCACGCACCGCAGCAGAGTCCGTCGCATTCAACTCCGTCACCCCAACCTCACCCCACGCCGTCACGTCGTTCGCCGCTTCGACCGAGTACACCACGTTGTCGCGCACCGCATTCTGACGGTTCCCGCTCGCCGCAAAGGTCGCCCCCTTGCGCGTCGCCACCGTGATCGTCAGCGCCTGCTGGCCGCCAACCGTGTTCACATTGCCGTACGCACGCGCCACCGACCCGCCAGACTTCGGATCGCTGTTCGTCGCAAACTCAAGCAGGTTGATCACGCCGTCACCGTCGTCATCCCCACCCTTGCCGCCCGTCACCCCAAGCGCCGAAGCCCACGCGTTGAACGGATCACCAGTCCCGGCAATCACCCGGATCGTCCCGTCCGTCGCAAACTGCGCCGTGTCCCACGTCAGCCCTGCTCCCAGCGCCGCACCCGAGAAGTCAAACGCCGTCGCCCCAGTAATGCCTGACGCATCCGCCAGATCAAACACGTCGCCCAGCACCGGCGTATAACCCACAAGGCTCACCCGGACCGTCCCCGCGGCATTCAATACACCCGTCACCGCCAGCTTGTCCGACGCCCCGGCTCCGTAGATCTCAGCCGCATAGCTCGATCCCGATGCCAGCGTCAGGTTCCCACCAAAGCTCAACGTCGCCGCACCACTGCCAGGAGCAATCGTACCGCCCGCATTCACCACCGCAGCCGCCGTCGCACTGCCGGTCCCGGACAATGTCCCACCGGAATTCACCGTCACCGGACTCGCCGCCAGCGAACCACCCAACTCCAGCACCCCGGCATTCACCGTCGTCGCTCCAGTGTAACTGTGCGGCGCACCACCACCCAGCAGCAGTGTGCCAGCACCAGCCTTCACAAGGCTCCCAACACCGCTGCCGAAGTCAGCCGATTGATTCCGCAGCACCGTGTCAATCACCAGATCCGCCGCAAAACTCCCAGTCGCATCCGCAACCGTGAACACCGTCGCCGCATCAAGGTGATTCGCCTTCCCGTTCGTGCTCGTGATGAACGATGGCCCGGATCCACCCGCCGTCACCGCTCCCTTGAACTGGTACCCTTCATAACCACCACTGTCAGATGCCGATTGCGTCAGCGTCGCACCATTCAGCGTGATCGCCCCAATCGTGTTGTACCGGGTCGCACTCACCGTCCCGCCATTCACCACCAGCGATGGCAGGTTCGCGTTGCCTACTCCATTCCCGAACACGTTGTTGATGCTGAACCGAACCTCCGCACCACTGCCAACCGTGATCACTCGGCCCGCCGTGTTGTTGCTGCCCAGCGCGCCGTTCTGCCCAGTCACATCCACCAGGCCTTCGTTCACCGCCACCGATCCAGTGTAAGTGCTCGCACCGTTCGCCAGCGTCAGCGACCCGAACCCATTCTTCACCAGCGACATCGCTCCCGTCACCTGACCCGCATAAGATGTGCTGATCCCCTGATTGATCGTCAGGGTCGCCGGCGTCGCCGAGGTGATCGACTTGCTGTTCGCGTTCGTCCCCGTCGCCGGATTCGATTGCAGGCTGCCCACGGTCTGGTTGAACCCGTTCAGATTCAGCACCGCCGTGTTCGTGTCGTTCTGACCCATGATCAGCGTCAGCGCCGACGGCAGCACATTCGCCGCCCCCATTCGCAGTGTCCCCACCGCCACCACACTGGTCGCCCAGTTGTTGCCAGTCGAGTTGATCGTCCACGTGCCCGCATCCGTCTTGCTCACCGTTCCCAGCGGCAGATTGATGTTCCCATTCACCGTCCCCGTACCAGCACCGCCACGGAGGAAGAACACGCTCGTCGCCGCCCCGAAACCGGACGCACCCTCAGTCACCGGTCCATTGATCGTGATGGAATCATTCACGCTCGTGCTGAACTGCACGATCGAATCCCCATTCACCTGCACCGGCCCGTTGATCGCTCCACCACCAGCCGACCCCGTCACCTGCGTCCGATAGGACGTCGCCCCGAGGATCTGACTGTTGAACACCAGCGTCGCCGTCGCCGGCACGTTGAATCCAGCAAGATCCAGCGTCGTCGCCGCCCCCGCCGCACCGGTCGTCGGAGTCGCAAACGTCACCGTCCCGCCATTGATCGCCGCACTGCTCGCCAAGCGCACCGTCGTCAGACCGCCACCAGCAGAGTTCACATTAGTGTTCCCGCTGAACCCGCTCGCCGCCGTCACCGGCGACCCAAGCACAAAGGTCGGCGCTCCAGCTCCAGCACTGCCCAGCGTCAGATCCCCAGCACCAGACAGATTCCCCGGCAGGCTCACCGTCTGCGCCGCCGCATTCGTCAGCACAATGCTTCCACCACCAGCCCCGATCTCAATGTCACGAGTCGCCAGCAGATCCGCCGCCGCAGTGAAGTTCAATCGGCCACCACCACTCAGCGACACCCCGTTGCCCGGAGCACCGCTCCCAAGGCTCGTCGCCGCCGCCAGTGACACCGTGCCGCCGCTGATCGCCGTCGGCCCGTCATGCAGGTTCGGCCCAGCCAGCGTCAAAGTCGACGCGCCAGACTTCGAAATCCCCACCGCCCCACTCAACTGATTGCCCGCACTCGACGTCAGGGTGTAATTCGTCGTCGCCGCGTTGAACAGCACCGCCAGCGGACTCGGCGTCCCCGCAATCGTCACCGCAGGATTCGCCGCCCCATCCGGGAAGACCACCGCGTCCGCATTGAAGAACAACTCAGCCCCATTCGGCGGGGCCGTGTCCGCCCAGTTCGCGGTGTTACGCACGTTCCACACACCGCTCACCGCCCCCGTCCACGCCAGCGTCTTGCCAGGCGCAATGTTCAAGGTCACCGCGCTCCCCGTATCCGCCACCACCGGCGCATTCCGGAAGTCCGCCGCGCCAGCCACGTTCAACGTGCCCGCACCAACCCGCCCACTATAACTGAACACCGTCCACGGCCCCAGCCCGGCAGGAATCGCCGTCAGCGCAATCGTATTGTCGTTATTCAGTGTCACCGTCCCGGCATTCAACCCGCCCGGCGTGTTCGGATTGATATACAGCGTGCCGCCATTCAGGTTCAGAAACGGCGTGCTGAACTCGCCAGCCAGCGTCGCCCCCGCTCCAACCGTCACCGACACCGGCGCAGAACCTGCCGGAAGCTCCAGCCGTCCCGCCACCACTTCCACCGGCCCACTGATGCCTGCCCCGCTGCCCGTCAGCACCGTCGTCCCGGCACCCGTCTTCGCAATCTTCGTCCCGCCAGTCGAACTGATCACCGGCGTCACCCGCTGCACCCCTGCCGTGCTGAACGTCACCGTCCCGCCACCACCAAAGGCCAGCGCCCCGGTGCCAGCAATCCCCTTCGTCAGAATGAACGAATTGCCCGCTCCATTCGTGTCCAGCGTCGATCCCGCTCCGCCCACCGTCAGATCCACATCCACCGGAATCGCCAGCGACGCACCAGTTCCCGTACCGGTCCCCGTGTTGTCCACACGCAGTGTCCCGCCGTTGAACGCCATCGCCGTCGACGTGTTCCGCCCCAGAATCCCCCACGTGCTCCGCACATTCAGCGTCCCGCCATTCAGGTTATAACGGTCAATACCATCCGGCATGTTCGCGCCAGCTCCCGTGTTCCCACGGTTGTCCAGCACAATCCAGTTCGTCGTCACCGTCCCGGCATTCTGATTGAAAATGCCAGTCCCATCCACCCCAAGGTACATCCCTCCACCCACAATCGTCTGCGGATTCGTCGCATTGATGTTGTTGTCCCCCGTCGTCCCGTTGCCGCCCGCCGCAGCCGTCGATGGCGTCAGAAACGGAGAATCACCCGTCATCGTCAGCGTCCCGCCATTCATGTTGTACACCGACGTCTCCGTCCCGAAGTGCCCAAGCCTGAACTGGTCCGCCACCACCACCGTCGTCCCCGGAGCTTGATTCACCACCCCACTGCTGTTTGCAGCCTGTCCAGTCGTGAAATAACCCGTGCTGATCGTCGCCCCGGGATTCAAATTCAGCGTCGCTCCATTCGCCACAGCCACCGTCAATTGCCCGGACGTGTGCGTCCCCGTGAAGTTCGTCACAGAATTCGCACGCGACTGACCCACCCGGATGAATCCACCCGACAACGTCGTCCCACCACCCAGCGTGATCGGATTCCCGTTGTCGTTGAACCCAGCCCCAAGGCAGTCAAGATCCACAAACGTCCGCGTCACGTTGGCACCACCACCGATAATGTCCTGACCAGGCAGCAGCGTGTACCCATTGCTCCGGTCAAACCCGATGATCCCGTTCGCGCCGTCCCCGTTCACGAAGACATCCCCAGTCCCCAGCGTCCCGGACGTCCCGCCATTCCCAATGTTCAAACGAAGGCTCGGCACCCCCGCCGTCTGCGTGTTCTGTCCGCCAATCGTCGTCGTTCCATACGAATTGGCACCAGTGAACACCAGCGTGTAGCTCGTGTTGTAGTTGGTCACGTTCGCCTCGAGGTCACCCCCCGAAATCGAACCACTCACCGTCCCCGTCCCACCGTGCGCCCCAATCCGCGCCGAAGGCCCGTTGATCACCACCGGCCCAGCCCACGTCGCCCCCTCGATCCGCAGCGACCCGATCCATGCACTCGCGTCCTGGTACCCAATCCCCGTAATGCTGATCGGATTGTTGTAAGTCTGCCCAGCCGCATACAATTGCGCGCCGTCCTGCACCTCAATCGCCGCCGTCCCCAGCGCCGCCGCCGCAGGCTGCTGCAACCGGTACGTCCCTCCCAGCGGTGACTCCAGCCGGATCGTCCCCGAAAACGCAGGGCTCGCACCAGAAAGAACCGCCGCCAGCGCCGTCGTGTTCGGCCCCACCGTCCGCGGATTGATCACCACAGTCCCGGCTCCCGACAACACCCGGTTGAATGTGAAACCGAGATCATCTCGCGTCAGCCGCAGCGTCGCTCCCGACGCCACCGCCACCCCGGACGTCCCGCTCAACACCACGTTGCCAACCGCATCATGGTCCAATTCCAGCGTCCCAGCGCTCAACGCCACCGGGCCCGTGAACGAGTTTGCATTTGTCAGCGTCACCTTCCCGGATCCGCTCTTCACCAGATCCCCAGGCCCAGCAAACCCAGATCCACTGATGCTATAGTCGGTCCCCGTCCCATTCGTGAAGTTGATCCGCGCCGCATTCACCGTCGCCCCAACCGACACCACTGTGTTCACCGGACCATCCGGGAACGTCACCTCGTCCCCCTGACGGAACGCCGCTGGCGTCCCGCTCACCGCCAGATTCCAGTTGTTCGAAAACTCATCCAAGTTCCCGTCAAACGCCCCCGTCCAGCGCAGCCCCTCATTCGCATTCACCCGCAGCGCAATCGCCGACCCGGTGTCCACCAGCGTCGCGTCCGCATGGCCAAACGGCTGCAGCAGAAAACCTCCCAGCCCCGGACTCGCACCCCCATAGTTCATCAGCGGATACGTCCCCGGCGCTAGAATCCCCGCATTCTGCAGGATGTTCACATTCGTTCCATTCGCCACCAGCGTCCCAGCCGTGATCGTGTCCACCGCCGCAGGACCAGCCTTGAAACTCACCGCCGTCCCTGGATCCAACGTCAGCGACGTCGCCGTCGCACTGCCGCCAGCATTGAATCGACCCACCGCCAGTGTCCCCGAATTGACGATCAATTGCCCCTGCACCTGCGCCCCATTCAGACTCAATGTCCCAAAACCAGTCTTCGTCAGCCCGCCCGGCGCATTCACCGTCGCCGTCGTGATCGTCAAATCATCCGGCGCAGCAGAATCCGCCACATTCAAAAATCCTGGCAGCGGCCCGAACGACAGGGTCCCGCCCGCCGTCGCATTGATCGCATGCGGCGCATTCCCAGTCCCCGTGTTCAACGTGTTGATCGTCCCACCAAAACCGCCGTCCACCGTCAGCGTCCGCGCCCCGAGACTCACCGTCCCAGTCAACGCACTGTTCGCCCCAGCATTGCCGAAGTTGATCCCCGCCAGCATCTGATCAAACCCGTTCAGATCCAGCGTGCAGTTCTCAGATCCACCCAGTTGCACCGTCGCCAGCGACGAAATCCCGTTCGTCGCCCCTGCCACCACCGTCCCAGACGCCACCAGCGAAGTATACCCAGTCCCGCCACCCGCATAAATCACCCGGCCAGCCCGCTGCGCCACCACCACACTCGATGTAATCGGACCACCAAGGAACAACTCGCTCCCGGAGGACACAAGGTGCCCGCCGTTCGTCGCATTCCCATTGATCGTGATCGGCCCGTTCACCGACGCACGGCCCGTCCCCGCCGACTGCACCAAACCATTCCCCACCGCCGGAGCACCGCCATTGATCACAATCGGATTCGTGATCGTCACCCCGCCGTTCACCACCAACCGGTTCGCAATGCCCGTATTCGTAGCCGGCTGAATCGTGATCGTATTCGCCCCCGCCGCTGTGTTGTTGTTCAACTGAAGAATCCCGCCCGTCAGCGTGATCCCGCCACTCAGCGTGTTCGCCGCACCCAGCACCAGCGTGCCCCCCACCGTCCCAGTCGCCGCCGACGAAACCGTCAACCCGTCATTCCCAGCCAGCACCGCGCCAATCGTCGCCGTCCGGTTCAGCACCGCAATCGACGCCGTCCCGCTCGCCACATCCAGAGTCAGCGGTCCCGCCGTCCCAGTGTTCAGAATCCAGTCATTGCTCGCAGTCGTCGCATCCTGAAACCGCAGGGTTCCCACCGTCCGCGCCCCATCAAGCGTCACCGTCGCGTTCGCCGTGATGTTCAACGTCCCGAAATCAGCGATCGCTCCAACGCCCGCAGCCACCGTGCTCGCTGACCAGTTCCCCACCGTCGGCCACGAACCCCCAGCAAGGTTGGTCCACGTCCCATTCGTCTGCGCATGCACTTGTTGGTGCGGCCATGCCGCAATCAGCGGGGCGATCAGCAGGAACAGTCGGGACGGAAGAAAACGAAAGAGCGGACGGCGTTTCATATGGCGCTTCGGGGGGCTATGTTGGATGTTTGGGGGAGGGGCAGGCCAGGCTTTCACCCGGTTTCCTGCAATAAAACGCGTGATACTTTCATGCGGGCGCAATCTTGGCAAGCCCATCAGCACAAGTTTTCGTGAATTTTCGTTATCTCTCCGCCCCCCAACCTGACACGCTACCCCCATGAAGCGCGCCCTCCTCACCGGATTCCTCTCCCTCGCCACCCTCCCCAGCGCGCGCTCCCAATCCCCTCAATCCTCCCCCGCCCCCCAATCCGCCGTCGGCCAATCCTTCACCGGCCGCGACTCCCTCGCCCCTCCCCCGGACGCCAACCCGGACGCCACCAGCTGTCTCTCCCACCTGCTCTGGCCCCCCTCCAGCTTCCCAATCATCACCGAATCCACCGGAAACCAGCACGGCGACTTCCTCATCCGCTTCCCCAGCCCCGCCCCTTCCGGCGATGCCGTCAACGACCGCGTCGCCCTCGAATGGTACCAGGCTCGCAACACCGACGGCAACGTCCTCAAAGCCCCCGCCGTCGTCATCGTCCACGAATCCGGTCGCGGCATGGCCGCCGCCCGCACCATCGCCCGCGGGCTCCGCTCCCGCAACCTCCACACCTTCGTCATCCACCTCCCAGGCTACGGCGCCCGCACGTCCGTCAGCTCCACCGACATCAGCCGTCTCCTCCCCGCCATGCAGCAGGCCGTCGCCGACGTCCGCCGCGCCCGCGACGCCGTCGCCGCTCTCCCTCAAGTCGATGCCTCCCTCATCGGCCTCCAGGGCACCAGCCTCGGCGGCTTCATCACCGCCACCGTCGCCGGCCTCGACCACGCCTACCAGCGCACCTTCATCTTCCTCGCCGGCGGTCAAATCGCCGAGGTCCTCATCCACGGCACCCGCGACGCCGCAGGCATCCGCAACCGTCTCGCCGCCGCAGGCATCGACTCCTCTCAAATCCGCTCGCTCTCCCTCGCCGTCGAACCCATGCGCCTCGCCCACCGCATCAACCCAGCCACCACATGGCTCTTCTCCGGAAAATTCGACGAGGTCGTCCCTCCCCGCTGCTCCCTCGCCTTCGCCACCGCCGCCAGTCTACCCCCCGACCACCACCGCCAGTTGCCCGTCGGCCACTACTCCGCCGCCCTCCTCCTCCCTATCATCCTCCAGCAGATCGGCGACCTCATGGCCCCCACGCCACCACCACAGAAATCCCCCTGATCCCCCTCTCTCACTCCCAATCTCTCAATCCCCCTGCCCGCTCCACGGCTCCTCCCCGCACGCCCCCGCATCCCCCGCCGCCGTTACCGTCATCTCCCGCCGGATCACCGAGGTCTCCCTCTCAAACGCATCCAGCAACCCCTGCACCCGGTCCCGCTGCGTCACCATCGCAATCACCAGATACTGCGCCAGCGCCGCCCCGTAACAACACCACCCCACCGTGTTCGCCGTCGACCCCGGCTGGCCGCCCCACACCACCGCCATGATCGCCAGCACCGGCGACGACCGCCGCAGATGCAGGCACAAAAACCCGCGCACCAGCTCGCGCCGCAAACACCACGCCCGCACCCAGCCCTCCCGCGTCGTCAGCTTCACCTTCGGCGGCCCCCGATGCAGCAATCCAAACAAATCCTGGTCCGGCATGCTCTCAATCACCCCAACCGCCAGCAGCAACCTCAATAGCAAGGTCTGCCAAATCTGATTCTCATCCCCCACCCGGTGCCACGGCAACCACCCGAACAACACATCTTCCAGATTCGCCGTCGCCGCCAAAAGCAGCACCGCCCCCCGAAACCACATCTCCAGATCCCTCTCCAGCTCCGCATCCGACGTCTGCACCCGCAGCACCCGCCTCAACAGAAACCGAAACAACGGAATCGCCACCAGCCCGCTCACCAGCCGCACCAGCGGCCGCAGCACAGGCTTGAACACAAGATCACTGAACAAACTGGAAAATACCGGTGGCACTCAGCCGCCACTCTTCACCGCACTCACCCGCAATTGCGAGGCCAATCCTCGGTAGCACGCACCCACACTCCCGCCTTCTCTCTAAAATGATGCCGCGCCGCTCCGCGCTCCTCCAACTCGCCTCTCTCGCCGCCCTCCCCGCCGCCTGCCGCACCCCCGCATCAGGCCCCACCCCTCGCATTCCCGACCGCACGCTCCAACTCATCGCCGTCTCCTCCCCGGACTGGCCCTCCACCACCGGAACCCTCCGCCGCTTCGCCCGACCCAACGCCTCCTCCCCATGGCAGCCCGTCGGCCCACCCATCCCCGTCTCCCTCGGCCGCCACGGCCTCCGCCCAGGCCGCGGGCTCTGGTCCCCAACCCACCTCTCCTCCATCCCGCCCAAACAAGAAGGCGACGGCTGCTCCCCGGCCGGTCTCTTCTCCCTCGGCACCGCCTTCGGCACCCACCCACCCCCAGGCCCTCCACTCTCATGGCCATGGGAACAAATGTCCGCCCACCACGCCGGCGTCGACGACCCCGCCTCCCCTCACTACAACCAGATCGTCGATCAGCGCCTCACCCCCAAAGACTGGAACAGCGCCGAAAACATGATCCCCGCATCCGGAGTCTACCGCTCTGGCCTCGTCGTCCACCACAACCTCGACAACCTCCCCTCCGCTGGCTCCTGCATCTTCCTCCACATCTGGCAGCACCCCAACCACCCCACCGCCGGCTGCACCGCCATGACCGAACCCAATCTCCACTCCCTCCTCCGCTGGCTCTCTCCCCCAGCCCACCCTCTCCTCCTCCAGCTCCCCCACCCCGCCTCCTCCTCATTCCCACCCGCAGGCATCCCCCTCACATAAATGTAAACACGATTGGTATGTTAAGTGCTTGCCTTTACTTGTTCACGGTGCATGACTGCGTCCAGCGCTCGGCGCCGCCATGAATCCTTCGCAGTCACTGTCACAGAACCTCAGCCAGCAGCAGCGACTCTCCCCGCAGCTGCAGCAGAGTCTGAACATTCTGCAAGCGCCCGTCTTCGAACTCCGCCAGATGATCGACGTCGAAATGGCGCAGAACCCTGTCCTCGAAGCCGAATCCACTGACGTTTCCCTCGAACAGGAACGCCCGGAATCCGAACTCGACGACGGCTTCGACAAGGAATTCAGCGAGCTCTCCCAGATGGACGAGGAATGGCGCACCTACCTCGCCCAGAGCAACGCCGCCCGCGGCCCCCGCACCGCAGAAGAAGAAGAACGCCGCCAGTTCCTCTTCGACTCCCTCGCCACTTCCGTCACGCTCCAGGATCACCTCATCCAGCAGCTCGCCATGGTCGACGCCCGACCCGAAATCCGCCGTCTCGTCGAAATGCTCGTCGGCAGTCTCGACGACCGCGGCTTCCTCGGCGCAAAAACCGGCGACCTCTCCCTCGAATTCGGCATCCCCATCGCCGACCTCGAAGCCGCCAAAGCCATCCTCCAATCGTTCGACCCCCCAGGCGTCGGCGCTGAAGACCTCCGCGAAAGTCTCCTCCTCCAGCTCAAACGCGACGGCCGCGAACACAGTCTCGAAAGCCGCATCATCTCCCAGCACCTCGACGACTTCGCCCACAAACGCTACCCTCACATCGCCCGTCGTCTCTCCGTCGATGTCGGCGACATCAACCGCGCCGCCTCCGTCATCGCCCAACTCAACCCGCGCCCCGCCGGTTCCTTCAGCTCATCCCCTCGCCAGTTCGTCACCCCGGACGTCCACGTCGAATGGCAGGCCGGCCGCTACACTGTCACCATGGACGAAGGCCAGCTCCCGCGCCTCCGCATCAGCAATCTCTACAAGGACATCATGTCCAAACCCGGCGAACGCGACAACGTCCGCAGCTACATCCGCGACAAAATCCGCTCGGGCAAATTCCTCATCCGCTCCATCCACCAGCGCCAGCAGACCATCCAGCGCATCGCCGAAGAAATCGTCGAACGTCAGCAGGACTTCATGCGCCTCGGCCCCTCCGCCCTCCGCCCTCTCAACATGGCCACCGTCGCCGACGCCGTCGGGGTCCACGAAACCACCGTCAGCCGCGCCATCGCCGGTAAATACATGTCCACCCCTCAGGGCATCCGCGAAATGCGCTACTTCTTCACCTCAGGCCTCGCCACCGACGACGGCGAACAACGCTCCAACACCAGCGTCAAAACCGCCCTCGCTGAACTCATCCGCTCCGAAGACGGCACCAGCCCCCTCAGCGACGAAGACATCGCCCGCCTCCTCACCGAACGCGGCGTCCGCATCGCCCGCCGCACCGTCGCCAAATACCGCGAAGCCCTCGGCATCCTCCCCAGCCACCTCCGCCGCACCTACTGAAGCAAAGCAAACAACGTAGCGCGGACTTTCCAGTCCGCGTCCCCCCCTTAACAAGCAAAGTGGCACGGGCATCCTGCCTGTGACCTCAGTGCCAAAGTAGCGCGGACATCCCTGCCCCCTCACCAAACAAGCCCCGTCCCGTAGGGACGACCGATTAGTAGCCGGGGGTCCCGCGAGCCACTCGCGGCACCCCCGGTTCCCAACACAATAACAAAGAACCCCGTACGGGGTTCCCCTCATCCCAAAGCACCCCGCTCAATCCAGCCCCGACCGCACCAGCAGCGCCGACAAGTCAGGATCCCGCCCCATGAAATCCCTGAACAGCTTCTCCGGCGGCTCACTATTCCCCTTCGACAGCACACAATCCCGGAACGCATGCCCCGTCTCCGGATTCAGCACACCCTCCCGCTGAAACCGGCTGAAGCAATCCGCATCCAGCACCTCAGCCCACTTGTAACTGTAATACCCCGCCGCATACCCCACCGGACTAGCAAACAAATGCGTGAACCGCCGCGCCATCGTCGGCGGTGCCGTCCGCAACGGCATCAGGTACCCCTTCAGCATCGTCTCCACCGTCTCATCCACATCCGCCCCCGACGCCACCGCCTCCGCCTCGTGCATGTGCAATCCCAGATCCATCCGCGCAAACGCCAGCTGTCTCATGCAGCTCACCGCCGACAGATAATTCCGCGCCGCCAGCATCTTCTTGAACAGCTTCGCCGGCACCGGCTCGCCCGTCTCATAATGCCGCGCAAAGAAATCCAGACTCTCCCTCTCCCAGCAGAAATTCTCCATGATCTGCGACGGCAGTTCCACAAAATCCCACGCCACATTCACCCCGTTCAGCGACTTCACCTCCACCTGTCCTAGCAAGTGATGCAGCAGGTGTCCGAACTCGTGAAACACGGTCTCCACCTCATGATGCAGCAGCAGCGCCGGCTTCCCAGCCACCGACGGACTCATGTTCCCGCAGATTAATCCCAGATGCGGCTGCCGATCCCGCTCACCCACCGGCGGCGTCCCCGTCTTCAGATAGTTCATCCACGCACCCCCACGCTTGCTGTCCCGGGGATGCCAGTCCGCATAAAACGACCCCAGATGCACCCCGCGCGAATTCCGGATCTCGTAAAACTTCACCTCCGGATGCCACACCTCCACCGCGTCCTCACTAACACCCTCCGGACGCGCCCCGCCCGGTTCGATGTACACCGACTCCCGCTCCCGAATCTCGATCCCGAACAACCGCTCACTCAGCCGGAACATCCCATCCAGCACGCCCTCCAGCGGAAACCACGGCCGCAATTCCTCCTCATCAAAATCATACATCGCCTTCCGACGCTTCTCCGCCCAGTACGCCGCCTCCCACGGCTCCAGCGGAGCCGCCGGAGCATGCACCGCCTCAGCCTTGAACTCCTGCAGCTCACGACACTGCCGGTTGAACGCCGTCGCAATCCTCCCGTGCAGATCCGTCACAAACCCTAACGCCCGATCCCCGCTCCCCGCCATCCGACGCTCCAGCACCAGATCCGCAAAATTCGCCTTCCCCATCAGCGCCGCCTTCTCCTGCCGCAGCCGCAGAATCTCCCGCAGCAGCCCCGTGTTATCCCACGGATCCTTCCGACCCACCCCGATACTCCCCTCCCACACCTCGCGACGCAGCGCCTCGTCATCCGCATGCTCCAGCACCGCCGTCAGACTCGGCCCCTTCAGCGTAAAACGCCACACCGGCCGCTCCGCCGTCCCTAACCCCTTCGCCTGCGCATCCGCCAGCGCCGCCGCCCGCGCACTCTCCGGCAACCCGCTCAACCTTCCCTCATCCTCAATCACCAGTTCCCACGCATTCGTCGAATCCAGCACGTTCTCCGAAAACTTCTGCGTCACCTGCGCCAGCTCCGCCTCCAGTGCCTCCACCCGCTGCCTCGTCTCAGCCGGCAGATCCGCCCCGCTCTGACGGAAATCTGCCAGCGTTTCCTCCAGAAACCGACGCTGCACCCCCACCAGCTTCGCCGCCTCCGGCGTCCCCGCAAACGTCCGGAACATGTCCCAGAGCGACTCATTCAAATACAGCCCCGCATAAAACTCCGACACCGCCGGCAGCACCGCATTGTGCGCCTCCCGCAACGCCGGACCATTGCACACCCCATCCAGATGCCCCACCAACCCCCACGCCTCATTCAACGGCGTCAGCGCATCCTCAAACGCCTGCAGCGTCGTCTCAAAACTCAACCGCCCGCGATCCGTCCGACACAACGCATCAATCCGCTCCTTCGCCCCCTCCAGCGCCAGCGTAATATCCGCCACCACATGCTCAGCCGTCAGCCGAGACCACGGAACATGAAACGGCGCGTCAAGAAATGGATGATCAGAGGACATGCAATGCATCAGGGATTCCCCCACCCTGAACACCGTCATCCCCCCCATGGCAAGCGCGCCTCTCCCACTTCCTCCAAACCAGCCCTCTCCCCACCAGCCTTTCCCCGGTTACGGCTTGCCGTAACCTTGGACTGCGGAAGCCTGCTGCCGCTTTCCCGGAGCCAGCCTGCTGGCCCGGCCCAACCCAAGCACCTCTCCCCACCAGCCACTCTCCCCACCAGCCACTCTCCCCACCAGCCTTCCCCCAGTTACGGCTTGCCGTAACCTTGGAATGCGGAAGCCTGCTGCCGCTTTCCCGGAGCCAGCCTGCTGGCCCGGCCCAACCCAAGCCCCCTCCGCCGCCGCAGGCCTAAGTCCTCATTTTCAGATAGACTTCCGAAACCAGCGCGGAATCTTCCCTCCTATCATGGAAAATCTGCCGGATGACGAGACGTGCGCGAAAGGCACCCGACACTGGCCGCATGCGCCACCCCATCGCCTGAGCATGGCCGGCGTCTATTTCCTCACCGCCCGCTGTGCGGAAGGACGTCACCTTCTCGCAGACGATGACATGAAGGACTGGTTTCAGGAAACCTTGTTCTCGGTCGTCAACGAGTTCGGCTGGACCCTCGAAGCATGGGCCATTCTCTCGAATCACTATCATTTCATCGGCCACCACCCGACCGGCCCGAATGGAGCGGAATCGCTCCGCCAAATGATCCGGAAACTCCACAGCCTGACCACCCGCGAGCTCAACCGCCGCGACAATCACCCCGGCCGCACCCGGCTCTGGCAGAACTTCCGGGAAACCCATCTGACTCATCAGAAGAGCTACCTCGCCCGGGTCCACTACGTCCATCAGAACGCCGTGCATCACAAACTCGTGGCCGCGGGATCAGACTGGAAATGGTGCAGCGCCGCAGCGTTCAAAAAAGCGGTGACTCCCGCATGGCTCAAAACAATCACCAGCTTCCCATACCACGACATCGCCGCCAAAGATCATGACCTGTAACCCTGGCATACGCTAACCCCCTCTCCCCACAAGCCTTCCCCCGGTTACGGCTTGCCGTAACCTTGGACTGCGGAAGCCTGCTGCCGCTTTCCCGGAGCCAGCCCGCTGGCCCGGCACCGCCCAAGCTTTCCCACACCCCCACCCCCGCCTACCGCGACCCCTCCCCCTGCTTCGCCTTGCCATCACCCTCAAACTCCGGAGCCGCACCCCGTTGATCCGCTCCGCCTTGATCTCCCGCTGCCTTCGCCAGAACCGACCAAAGCGTCGGAAAATCCCGCCGGACCGCCTCAACAGCCTCCTCCTCTCCACCGTCCCCGCCATACTCAAACAGAAACGCGTCGCGAACCGGCAGCAGCGACTCCCGATCCAGTCTTCGCGCAGCCTCGCCCATCGCCTTGTCCCCAATCTCCCGGGCGACCCGAACCATTGTATAGCTGTATCCCTCAGCCCCCGCTCCATCCAACGAGGCATTGCCCGCCATCCATAACAGCAAAAACATCGCGCCTCGCTTCCCGTCCAGCGCACGCTCGACAAGCACCGGATAGTCAATTCCCGTCGCGGCCGCCATCGCGTTCAAGTCGCTGTAATCCACCGCTTCCTGCGCAAGCTTGTAGCGCAGCTTCACACCAGTCGTCCGCGACTCCGCCTCACCTCCGACACCGTTGGCCACCAGCAGCAGCAACAACGAACCGACACCGGCCATCAAGCGGCACTGAGTCACAGTAAGTTTCATGTTTGCCGGATCCTTTTAGTTAGCGCACCAACCCCGAAACCACCAGTCGCCCGCCGATCTCCTTCAGCAAAACGACCGACACACGACCACAATAGCAGCCAGAGCCTGACAAGTCCACAAACTTCGCCCTATCCACCAGCCCGGCACCACCAAAGCCCCCTTTTACTATTTTTCATTTACTATTCACTATTTCCAATCCCCCCTCAGAACCCCATCCCCGGCGGCAATCCCATCCCTGCCGTCACCTTCTTCATCTCCCCCTCCGCCAGCTTCCGCCCCGCATCCAGCGCCTGACGCACCGCCGCCAGCACCAGATCCTCCAGAATCTCCACGTCCGCAGGATCCACCACCGACGGATCAATCCGGATCGCCTGAACGTCGCCAGCCGCCGTCGCCGTCACCGTCACCTTCCCGCCTGCGGCCGAGCCCTCCACCGTCAACTGCGCCAACCCGGCCTGCACACGCTGCATGTCCTGCTGCGCACGCTGCGCCTGCTTGAGTATCTTGCTGAAATCCATCGCCGTGAAAATGTGTCAGGTTAATCCTCAGACCAGCATCAGCGCCGGATTTTCCAGCAGCTTCTTCAGCGCCGCCAGATACGTCGCCCCCACCGCCCCGTCCACCACCCGGTGATCGCAGCTCATCCCCACCCACATCCGGTTCCCCACCGTGATCTCTCCCTTCGCATTCACCACCGGCACCTTCTTCGCCGCCCCGATCGACAGAATCGCCGCCTGCGGCGGATTGATGATCGCATCAAAATTGTCAATCCCGTACGCCCCGAGGTTCGATACTGTGATCGTCCCGCCCGCAAACTCATCCGGCGACAGCTTCTTGCCCTTCGCACGCGCCGCAAAATCCTTCACTGCCGTGCTGATCTCCAGCAGCGACTTCTTGTCCGCATTCCGCAGCACCGGCGTCACCAACCCATCGTCCACCGCCACCGCCACACTCAGATTCACCGACGCAAACTGCACGATCGAATCCCCGTCAAACGACGCATTCACCGCCCGCACCTGACCCGCCGCCGTCGCCACAGCCTTCAGAATGAAATCATTCACCGTGTACTTGTTCCCGCCGCTCTTCTCCGTCCCCGCATTGATCTCCTGACGCAACGCCATGATCGGCCCCGCATCGACTTCAATATTCAGATAGAAGTGCGGGATCTGCGTCTTGCTCATCAGCAACCGCTCCGCAATGATCGTGCGCATCCCCGTCAGCGGAATCCGCGTGTCGTCAGGACCAGCCACCGGCCGAATCGTCTGCACAGGCTTCGCTGCTCCCGCCGCCGCACCACCCACCGGAGCCCCCAGCACGTCCGCACGCACAATCCTCCCACCAGGCCCGCTCCCCGCCAGCGTCCGCAAATCCACGCCGCGTTCCGCCGCCAGCTTCTTCGCCAATGGCGACGCCTTCACACGGCCACCGCCAACCGCACCGCTCCCGCCCGAAGCCTTCGCCACCGGCCCGCGTGCAGCCGCCGCCGCAGGAGCCGCACCACCACCAGCTGCCGCCGGAGCCGCCGGCACCTTCGCCGTCGGCGCATCAGGCACCGCCTCACCTTCCTCTACCAGCACCGCCAGCGCCACCCCCAACCCAGCCTTCGAACCAGCCGGCACATAAATCTTCCCGAGAATCCCCTCGTCATCCGCCGCCATCTCCATCGTCGCCTTGTCCGTCTCCACCTCCGCCAGCACATCCCCAGTCCGGACCTTGTCCCCTTCTTTCTTCAACCAGCGCACGAGGGTTCCCTCGGTCATGGTGTCACTGAGCTTCGGCATTTCGATAATGATGGCCATAAGCCGCCCACTCATGCCGCGACGGCCCTCCCGGGCAACTGGAAACTCACAAGCCCATCACCCCCTCAACCACCCCCTCAATCTCCCGCTCTCAATCCTTCCGCTTCCCTCCCCCCGACCGATCGCCTCCCCCACCCGAACCCCGCTCGGAACCACCCCCACGACTGCTCCCGCTCGAACTCCCCTCGCCCCCGCCACTCCCCCGACTCGCCCCACTCGAACGTCCCCCGCCACGCTGCTCGCTCACCGTCTCCTTCCTCCGCTCGCTCTCCCCGCCACTCTTCCGGATCTCCGACCCCTGAATCGTCCGCCCATCCCGGTTCTCCCACGTGTTCCGCGAAAACTTATACCCCCGCTCCTCAAACCACTTCCGGCTGTGCCAACCCTCAGGCTCATCCCGCTCCGCTTCCTTTAACCGGTACGCCGTCCCTCCACCAGATCCACCAGTCCTCACCTGCTCCCGCCGATCATCACGATCATCCCGGCGGTTATCCTGATCATGCCGGCAACGACACGGATTGTACCCACACACCCGACACACTCCCCGCCCGCCATTACCCCATCCATTGAACCCTCCTCCCCACCACGGCCCGCCCCCATAATACCCTCCGCCATACCCTCCGCCATATCCTCCGTACCCGCCACCATACCCTCCTCCGTAATAACCCGGACCAACCTCCGCACACGCCGCCAGCAACGCCATCGGCACCAGCGCCACCAGTGGTCGGAAATTCCATTTCGTTTTCATCTCGGGCATGACACCATGCTCCCATGCGACGCACCCCATGGCAATCGTTTCCACTCTGCGTCGCCGCCGCTTCCGCATGGGCCCTCACCGCCCTCTCCGCCGCCGCACCCCCAGTCACCCTCTCCGAATTCCTCGCCTCCAACCAGAGCGGCATCCGCGACGAAGACGGCGACCGCTCCGACTGGATCGAACTCCACCACTCCGGCACCGAAACCATCTCGCTCGCCGGTCTCTCCCTCTCCGATAACCCCGCCGACCCCCAGCGCTGGCCACTCCCGCCCGTCACGATGGAACCGGGCACCTACCGCGTCATCTTCGCCTCAGGCAAAGACCGTCGCCCACCCGGCGGCCCATGGCACACCAGCTTCCGTCTCGACGCCGCCGGCGAATTCCTCGGCCTCTACTATCAAGGTTCCCCGCTCACCGTCTTCGCCCCCGCCTTCCCTCCCCAGTCACCCGACATCTCGTTCGGCTTCCTCCCCTCCCTGTCCCCTCCACAATTCATGACCCAGCCCTCCCCGGGCGCACCTAACATCCCCTCACCACCCGTCGCTCCAGTCTCCATCACCCCGCCCTCCGCCCTCTTCACCAACCCGATCTCCGTCACGCTCTCCCACCCCACCGGAGCCACCATCTTCTACACACTCGACGGCACCACACCCCAACCCGGCCTCTCCCCGATCTACTCCTCACCCATCGTCCTCACAAATTCCACCCGGCTTCGCACCGTCGCCCAATCCGCCACCTTCACCAGCACCCCCGCCTCCGCCTCGTGGATCCGCGTCTCCCCGGACCTCGCCGCCTACCAATCCCCACTCCCTCTCCTCTTCATCGACAACTTCGGCCAGGGCACCATCCCCTCCAAGGGCTGGTCCAGCGACGGCAGCAACATCCGCCAGGTCCCCCTCCAGCAGGCCGCATGGCTCCTCATCGAACGGCCCGTCCCTAACACTACCGCCTCCGCCTCCAGCCCGCCCCAGTCCTCCGGCCTCATCGGCATCCGCACCCGGGGAGCCGTCTCCACCTCATGGGCCCAGAAACCCTACAGCGTCCACCCGCTCGGACCCGACGCCCTCAGCACCGACGCCTCCCCCCTGGGCCTCCCGCCCAATGACGAATTCGCCCTCTACTACCCGGACCCCACCGGCGGCGACTTCCGCGACCCCACCATGCTCTTCAATACCTTCGCCTACGACCTCAGCCGCTCCCTCGGCCGCTGGGCCGCTCGCTTCCGCTTCACCGAAGCCTTCATCAACGAAGACGGCGGCATCATGACCCTAACCGACCGCCGCGGCATCTACGCCCTCCTCGAAAAGGTCTCCCGCGGCCCCGAACGGCTCGACTTCGACCGTCTCTCCTCCGACGGAACCCGCGGCGGCGCGCTCCTCTCCATCAACCGCATGGACCCTCAGCCCGCCTCCGGCTGGCCATCTCCTAACGGGGCCACCACCCCGCAGTTCTTCCACACCGCCGGACCCGACCGCATCCTCCAGTCTCCTCCCAATACCACTCCCGTCCGCGGCGACGATCTCCCCTCGCACCCTAACGCCTTCCTCAACTTCGACCAGCCCTCCGGCGACTCCATCACCCCAACCCAGCGCGCCTCCCTCGTACTCTGGTTCTCTTCCTTCGAAGACTCCCTCTACAACGACACCACATGGCGCGACCCCATCACCGGCTGGCGCCGCCACCTCATCGAGGACGACTGGGTCTCCGGCTATCTCATCCACAATCTCATCCGCCACTCCGACGCCCTCCGCCTCAGTCTCTACCCATGGCTCGGCAATGACCGCAAACTCCGCATGGGCCCAGTCTGGGATGTCAACTTCGGCGGCTACTTCGTCCAGGGCCCGCCCGACTCCGCACCATGGTACCGTCGCGACCAACTCTGGTTCCCGCGTCTCTTCGCCGACCCGGACTTCGCCCAGCGCTACACCGACCTCTGGTCAACATACCGGCGCACCGCCCTCTCCGACGCCGCCATGGACGCCATCATCGACCGCCAGGCTGCCGAAATCACGCCCGCCAAAGCCGTCGCCCAGGGCCTCCCCTCCGCCGCCGCATGGACCGCCAAGCTCGACTCCATGAAATCATGGCTCCACGGCCGCGCCGCCTTCTTCGACGCCCAGTTCCCCATCCCTCCCTCCATCTCTCCACCCGGCGGCACGTTCCCCTCAGGCACGTCCGTCTCCCTCACATCTCCCTCCGCCCTCCTCTGGTCCTCAACCACCGACCCCCGCCTCCCCGGCGGCAACCCCGCTCCCTCCGCCGCCTCCGACCCCACCCTCACACTCTCGGCAGATGTCAGGATCACCGCCCGATCCCGCAACGGCCCCGCATGGAGCGGTCCGGTCTCCGCCGTCTTCGCCGTCAACGCCCTCCCCGCCACCTCCGACAGTCTCCTCTTCTCGGAAATCCACTACCACCCCGCCCCGCCCTCCAACTCGGAATCCGCCGCCGGCTTCTCACGCTCGGACTTCGAATTCCTCGAACTCTTCAACCCCGGCCCCCAGCGCATCAGCCTAGCCGACGCCGCCCTCTCCGGCGATGTCTCCCTCCGCTTCTCCGAAGCCGCCCGCTGGTCCATCAACCCCGGCGAACGTCTCGTCCTCGCCGCCAACCCCAACGCCTTCCTCCTCCGCTACGGCCCCGCTATCCCCATCGCCGGCTCCTTCTCCGGCAACCTCGCCGACAGCGGCGGCACCATCACCCTGTCATCCCCATCCGCCGTCATCGCCTCCATCTCATGGAACGACAAAGCCCCATGGCCCATCGCAGCCGACGGCGGCGGCTGGAGTCTCACCCGCATCTCTAACTCCATCAGCAGCTCCCCGGAATCATGGCGCACCAGCGTCGCCATCGGCGGTTCTCCCGGCACCTCCGACCACATCCCCTTCTCCGGCACCGCTGACCAGTGGCCCGACTACGCCTTCCCTTCCCCTCCCGTCCTCCGCAGCACCCCTGCAGGCTACCTCCTCGAATTGTCAGGCCCCCCAGGACGCGACGACGCCCTCTTCTCCCCGGAAGCCGCCACCGCCCCCTCCAACCCATGGTCCGCCTCACCCGCATGGACGTTCGCCGGCGAATCCCGGCCCGACGCCGCCACCCGCGTCCTCCTCTGGGCCGCCCCTAACCCTCCACCCTTCGCCCGCATCCGCGCCGTCCACCGCTAACCACACGCCTCTCACCCTCACAACGCCACCTGCTGGTGCCGCGGCACATGCCCCAGCTGCAACGCCGGCACCGCTGGCAATTCCCGCGACGGCAGCAACCGCTCCCGCACCGCCAGTTCCTTCCGGCACGCCTCCTGCAGCGCACTCCACCGCTCCCACCCCGCATCCGGCCCATGCACAATCTGCCTCAACAGGCTGACCCACTCCGTAAACGCACGCTCCATGTCGCCATTCCCCACCACCACCCCGTCTCCCTGACTCACCACCGCCCGGCCCTCCAGCCACGCCGCTAGCGCCTCCGCCGTCCCTTCCCCGTACCCCGTCGGCAACCCGGCATCAAGATACCCTTCGTAATTCGCCGCCCCGTACGTCTGCAGACACACCAATGCCAACCGCTCGCTCCCCCCACCCGTTCCCGTCTCCCCAAACCGATGCCCGCCCCGCACGTTCGCCAGATCCCTCACCAAATCCTCCACGACATACGTCCCATCCTCCAGCGCCGCCGCCACCGCCAGTCCCTCGCCACCACTGAACAAGCTGAACACCCGGCCCCGCCGCGTCGGAGTCCCGTCCTCCGCCACCAATCCTAACTTCCTCCACGCATACACCGCCGTGTGACTCGCCGCCGTCTTCATCCCGCCAGCCCCCGCAAACGCCGCATCCCGCTCCTCCGTCACCACCCGTTCCTCCGGCGCAACCAATCGCGCCCCCGACGCATCCGCATACACCACCCACTCCGTCGCCCCGTAATCAATCAGCAGCGCCAGCACTTCCCCGCGCCTCACCAATCCCGCAGCCACCCCGCCCTCCAAGTGCTCCGCCAGCCTCGCCACCACCCGCTCCCCGATCTCCCCCTCGCTCCACTCCCCGCCCGCTCGTTCCCCCACCATCCTCGCCGTCGGCTTCGTCAGCGAAAACAATCCCGTCTCCCGCGCCACCGCCACCGCCAGCTCCCGGCCATACCTAACTTCCCCATCCGCACTTGCCAGTCGACACACCCGCCCGATCCGGAACGCCTTCGTCATGAACTCAAAGTCCCCCGTCGCCCGCACCGTCTTCCCTTCCCGCCACACCAGCGCCGTCGCCAACGCCGTCGTCCCCACCCGCTCCTTCCTCATCGTCTCCCATTCCCCCGCCGCATTCCTAACCTCCCGCCGCGTCGGCTGAAGCCCGAACAGATTCGTCGGCGCTCCACCCGCCGGCACCACCGCCCCGGGCACCTCCTTCTCAAAACCCAGCACAATCTTCTGCCGGCTGAACAATTGCTCGCAGAACGCCGCCGCCGCCGGAAACGGTGCCTCCCCACGCGCCGCCGCACGCTCCATCACCCGCAGCAGCACCGGCCAGTCAATCTGATTGCTCCGCCGCAACGCCCGCGGCGACGCATCACTCAACCGCGGCGTCCGCGCCGCACTGATCACATAACCAATCTCATCCAGTCCCCGCCTCCCCGCCCGACCAAACATCTGCAGCAGTTCATCCGGCGCAATCTGCCGCTCCCTCCGTCCGTCAAAGTACACCGTCTCCGCCACAATCACCGACCGCATCGAAAAATTAATCCCCGCCGCCAGCCCCGTCGTCGCCGCAATCACCCGCAACTGCCCGGCCTTCGCCAGCGGCTCAATAATTCCCGCCCGCTGCTGATAACTCATCCCGCTGTGGTGACAAGCCACCCGCTGTCTCAGCAAGGCCGCATAGTCCGCCCCCAGAATCCTCTCCTGCTCCTTCGTCAGCACTAGCGGATCCGGCGTCGGCACCGACACCGCAATCCGCCGCGCAATCGCCTCCGCATCCTTCCGCCGCGGCGCAAACACCAGCAGCGGCCCCAACCCTGACAACAACACCCCCGCCGCCAGCCGCGGCCAGAACCCCGTGATCTGCTTCGGTGCCTGCCGCGGCAGCTGCTCCACCGGCATCTCCTCCAGCGGCACCGGACGCTCCCGCACCGACACCAGTTCCACCCGCCGCCCCAATCGCCTCATCCACTCCACCACCTCCCGCGCATTCCCCACACTCCCGCTCAGCAGCAGCAGCCGCGTCGTCGCAGGGGCCAGCGCCACCGCCAGCTCATAACAGGCCCCGCGCACCGGATCCCCCAGCATCTGATACTCATCAATCACTAACAACGTCGGCCCGTCCCCCCGCAGCAACCGCTCCCGCTGCGTCTCCAGCGTCGCCACCACCACCGGTGCTCCCGCATTCTCAGACACATCCCCAGTCACAATCCCCGCATTCCACCCCTGCCGCTGCCACTCCAGTCGCTTGTCGTTCGCCAGCGCCCGCGTCGGCACCGTGAACACCGCCTGCCCCTTCCACCCTCCCTTCACCAGCAGCTCGAAAATCCACGTCTTCCCCGCACCCGTCGGCGCATCCACCACCACATCACTCCCCCCGCGCAACGCCCGCACCGCTTCCTGCTGCCACAAATCCGGCAACGCTAGGTTCAGTGAAAATCCCCCGGCATTCATCGTCCTCAACACCCACTCATACCCCGGCCTCAGGACGATTCCTCATGAAATCCGCCACCTGCCCGAAAAATGCCTCCAGCTCCACCCGCACTTCCTCCGCCACCCCGCATTCCTCCATCGCCGCACCCATCAAGGCCAGCCACCGATCCCGCTCCGCCACCCCGATCGCAAACCCCACATGCCTCATCCTCAGTCGCGGATGCCCCCGCTCCTCAATGTACTTCATCTCCCCAAGCAGCCGGAAACACAGAAAATCCGCCAGCCGCTCCTCCGCCCCCTCCCAATCCCCCTCAGGATACATCGGCCCAATCAGATCATCCGTCCGCACCCGACGGTAAAATGCCGCCGTCAGCCGCCGCAACGCCGCCGCGTCCATCCCGTCCGCAATCACTTGCTCGTTCATCCCCACCCGCTCCACCCGCCTCGCCACCATCGCAAGCAGGCTCTCAAACCATCCCCGCCTCCGCCATCCGCTCCTCCATCTCGCTCTTCTGCAGCGCCCCGATCATGTCCTCCAGATCCCCATCCATGAACGCCGGCAGATGATACAGCGTCACATTGATCCGGTGATCCGTCACCCGGTTCTGCGGGTAATTATACGTCCGCACCTTCTCCTCCCGACCCCCGCTCCCAATCAGACTCTTCCGGTGCGCCGAATACTTCGCCGCCTCCTCCGTCTGCCGCCGCTCCAGCAACCGCGACCGCAGCACCGTCATCGCCTTCTCCTTGTTCTTGATCTGACTCCGCCCGTCCTGACACCTCACAATCAATCCCGTCGGCAAATGCATGATCTGCACCGCCGAATCCGTCGTGTTCACCCCCTGCCCACCACTCCCGCTCGCACGACACACCTCCACCCGAATCTCATCCGCCCGAATCTCCACATCCACTTCCTCCGCCTCCGGCAGCACCGCCACCGTCGCCGTCGACGTGTGAATCCTCCCCTGCGCCTCCGTCGCCGGCACCCGCTGCACCCGATGCACCCCGCTCTCATACTTCAACCACCGGAACACTTCCTCCCCACTCACCTTGAAAATCACCTCCCGGTACCCCCCAGCATCCGACGCACTCGCATCCATCGGCTCCACCTTCCAACCCCGTCCCTCCGCATACCGCATGTACATCCGCATCAGATCCCCCGCAAAAATCGCCGCCTCATCCCCACCCGTTCCCGCCCGGATCTCCACCAGCGCATCCCGATCCTCACTCGGATCCCGCGGCAGCAGCGCATACTGAATCTCGACCGACAACCCCGCCAGCCGCTCCTCCAGCACCGGCACCTCCTCCGCTGCCATCGCCGCCATCTCCTCATCCTCCCCCTTCGCCAGCACCACACTCTCCTCCAACTCCCGCACCGTCTGCCCATACCGATCCCACATCCCCAGCAACCGCCGGATCGAAGCATGCTCCCGCGTCAACTCCCCAGCCCGCTTCGCATCATTGAAAAAATCAGGCGCAGCAATCCCCACCTCCAGCTCCGCAAGCCGCAGGCGCTTCTTCTCAATCAGCGTCGCGTAATCCATAAAACCAGAAATTCTCACTCACCCCCAGCCATCCCCACGCCAAACAAAAGCGGCGCGTGCCCGACTCCGGACACGCACCGCTCATGTTGAAATTCCTTCCAGATCCTACGAACCCGCCGCCGCCAGCTTCGGCTTCGCCGTCCGGCGCAACGTCACCGCACCAAAACGCTTCGCAAACTTGTCCACACGACCTGCCGTGTCGACAAACCGCTGCTCACCCGTGAAAAACGGATGGCAAGCCGCGCAAATCCCGATCTTGATCTCCTTCTGAGTCGAACGGGTATTATACACCGTGCCACACGTGCACGTAATGGTGGTTTCCTGGTAATTGGGATGCAGATCGGCCTTCATGGCAGTGAATGCGGGTTGGATGTGAAAAAACTCGGGGAAATCTGAAATTCGGTACCCGCAACGCGCCCCAATGACTCCATCAAGGCACTCCGCTTCAGTAAATCCGGTCGCGGGCGGAGGTGGAGATTAGCGGCATTTCCCCACCTTGCAAGCGCCAATTGCTCCCTTCACCTCCTTCACCACTCCCCCCCAGCCTCCAACCGCCCCTTCACAACCTCCCAACCCGGCACCAATTGCCCCAGCAGCGCCCGAAAACCCCGCCCATGATCCGGATGCACCAGATGACAAATCTCGTGCGCAATCACATAATCCACACACACCGACGGCGCATGGATCAGATCAGGATTCAGACAAATCGTCCCGTTCGGCTGCGCACTCCCCCCATCGCCGCGCCATCCGCAGCAACCGCAACCTCGGCTCCGGCAACCCTCTCCGCCGGCACCACTCCCGCCATCCTTCCAGCCGCTTCCGGAACTGCCCTTCCGCCAATCGCCGGAACCACCCGCGCAACGCCCGCTCCACTGCTTCCTCCCCCAAATCCTTCCCCCGAACCTCTATCCACCCGCCCCGCAGCCCAGTGATTATAAATTCACGAAGGGAATCTCGTGAATTCAACCGTCATCGAAAATTCATCAAACCGCAGAACTGAATTTACTGGACTCACTGCATTCGACATACCCCCAGCTCCTCCAAGTAAGCCTGCATCTTGGCACGCACGGCGGCGAGTTCGGATGCGAGGCGGGGGATGTCATTCGTTGTTGTTTTCATGGGTTAGAGCTGGGCAATGGCGTGGGGCAGGCGGTTGGCGAGGGTCGTGACGAGGGTTTCGCCGGGAAGTTCGGGTGGCAGACCGTATTCGCCACTGAGGCCCTGGCGATGGATGGCTTGCAGGGCGGGGGTGATAGCTTCACGCAGGTGCATGGATTTCACCATCGGCGCGGTATCAGGCTTCTCGCCGCCGAGGCAGGCGAGGACCTGCTGGCAGAGGAGCAGCAGGGGGCCGGGCGGCTGGAGAGCGGGGAAGCCGGCGGGTTCATCCCACGTGCGCAGGAAGCTCCATTCCTCGGGTCGGAGCGAATAGGCGAGTGAGGGGCCACGCGTGCGGGCTGGAGCCGGTTGCCCACGCTGCGGGCGTGAGCGACTAGGGCGGGGCGGCTCATAAACGTGGCCGGAAAGAGCCATTTCCCGCAGGGTGACGAGGATGGACCGGGCGGTGAAGCCGCTGCGGCGGGCAATCTCCCCGGCCGTGGCCGGGCCGGTGGTGAGTAGCTGGAGCACGATCTCAGCCCGGGCGCTGGTGCCAAAGAGGCAGCGGAGCTTCAGCCATAGATTCGGCGCGGCCGTCGGCGCAGGCGGCTGGCTCATCTGGCGCAGCTCCAAGCGACCGCGGTGAAAGCCTAGGGAGGCAAAAACCGGCTCGGTCGGCCCCCAGGCGGTGGTTTCTCGCTCCAGATTGAGAAAGAGCGGTTTCAGTGCTTTATCACCGATCCGTGGTCGGATGAGAGCTTTCCACTTTGCCTGCTGGGAGTGTTCATCCATGACGGCGGCGATGGCGGAAAGGACTGCAGTGTCTCCGAGGCCGCTTTGATGAAGATTCCGCAGGCGCTGGAGATGGATGAGCGAGCTGTGCAGGCAGAGCCAGTCGAGCATTTCGTCAAACAAACGCGGATCATAACGCGCCCAAAGAGTGCTGGCGAGCAGAAGCGCCTCCGGATCAATGACGCGATCCACCCGAGCCCGGCCGCCGTGACCGGAGACACCGAGAGAAGCCCAGCAGCGCCAGAGCCAGTCGAGCAGGGCCTCGATAAGCTGAGAGTTAAAGCTGGCTGGCAACATGGGGGTATCCGAGGTGGGCAAGGGCCTCTTTGACCAGAGATGGGAAGGATTCACTGGCATCCTGGGCGAGCACCCAGCGCCCGGCGGCAAGCATTTCCTCACCGGTCGGGGCCAGCGTCAGCAAGTCGCTAACATGCCGTCCCGGCCCTTGGTCAATGGCGGCAAAGAGCTTTAAATGGATGAGGTCGTAGCGGTCCGGGTAGTGAAGAGTTCTGGAGTGAAGCGGTTCATGCAATTGGATACATTAAAGTGCCAAATAAGATAAATAAACTACCTTTTTTGGCTGCTTGATGTCTATCGAGGGCTGGATGGTTGCGGCGTTGAACAACTAAAATGCCGGGTTTGAGCAGCTTATTTGTTTTTCATACCCCCAGCTCCTCTAGGTAAGCCTGCATCCTCCCCCGCACCGCGGCGAGTTCGGACTCGAGGCGGGTGATGTCGGCCTTCTCGGTGTCGAGGTCGATCTCAGCCTCTTCCTCAAAGGTATCGACGTAGCGTGGGATGTTCAGATTGAAGTCGTTGTCGGCAATCTCCTGCGGCGTCGCCCGGTACGCGTATTTCTCCACCGTCCGGAAGGCCGTGTAGGTGTCCACGATCTTCTGCACGTGCTCCTCGGCGAGCAGGCTCTGATTCTTGGCGTCCTTGTACTCCCGGGAAGCATCGATGAAGAGCACATCCCCGGTCGTACGGCCTTTGTTGAAGATCAGGATCGCCGCAGGAATACCCGTTCCGAAAAAGAGATTCGCCGGCAGCACGATCACGGCCTCCAGTAACGATTCGCGGAATTCCTCGGCGCTCAAGTTCCGCACCAGCTCAAATAGGCCGCCCCCTTTCCGGCGCACGTCCTTGCCCTTCCTCCCGGAAACTGGCACTTCCCCGCCCCTGCCAGCCGCATCAGCTTGCTTCACCGCCCCGCCAGCAACCCCATTGGAGATCTTGAAGCTCGTCGGACCAGTGGACTTGGGTTTAGTCATCGCAACTCAGGTTTCAGCAGGACGGAAGTAGCCGACGATAGCACTGGAGTCCCGGACTGCTGAACAACTCACCCGCTAACATCCCAGCTCTGGCCCGCCCCGCAATCAGAAATCACTCCGTCCCACGCCCTGGTCTCCTCTCCCAAAGCGCCCCACCCCCTCGAACTCAGCTTGCCCCCACCCCCGCCCATCCCCTACCCTCCCCCCATGTCCCTGCGCTCCCGTCTGCTGCCGCTCGCCCTCTGCCTCGCCGCCGCAACCCGACCCGCCGCAGCCCCCGTCAATCTCGCCCCCGCCGCCACCATCTCCGCCTCCTCCTCCGGCTTCGGCTCCGTCCCCGCCGACGCCAACGACTCCAACCGCGACGGCCACTTCTTCAACGGCGGCTCAGTCTGGCACTCCCTCATCCCAGACACCGCCCCGTGGATCGAGGCCGACCTCGGCCGCGACTGCTTCCTCGACCATCTCATCCTCTGGCCACGCACCGACTCCCTCCAGGGTACCGTCCGCAATCTCCGCATCACCGTCACCGACAACGCCGGCACCACCGTCTTCAACCAGTCGTTCCTCCCCAGCCAGGTCGCCTCCCACGCATGGGGCACCGCCGCCCTACGCGGCATCACCGGCCGCAAGATCCGCCTCGAACGCACCGACGTCCCCGCCAGCCCGGACTTCCTCACCTTCGCAGAACTCGAAATCCACGGCTCAACCACCCAGCCCGGCACTCCCAACCTCGCCCTCAATAAACCCCGCACCGCCTCCAACCCCGGCGGCTTCTCCACTCCCCCTAACGCCGGCAACGACGGCAACATCGACGGCGACTACAACCACCTCGGCCGCCCCATCTACCACAGCGCCGCCACCGGCATCGGCCAGTTCTACGAAATCGACCTCTCCAACGCTGCCCCCACCGATCAACCCGTCGACTTCCTCCGCTTCTTCAACCGCACCGATTTCACTAACAGCACATCCCTTCGCTTCTCCCTCCGCAACGCCGCAGGCACCACCGTCTGGGCAGAAAACATCAACGTCTCCCGCGACACCATCGTCCGCGGCGGCCGCCAGTACGACATCACCATCGATCCCCCCGGCGTCCTCGCCGCCCGCTTCCTCCGCGTCGAAACCATCGCCCCCGAGGCCCTCGTTTTCGCAGAACTCGAAGCCTTCGGCCCGGAAACCGACATCACCCCGCCCGTCATCGCCTCCCTCGACCCTCCCGCCTCCTCCGCCGTCCCCGACCTCACCCTCGTCACCGTCTCCTTCAGCGAACCCGTCAACGGGGTCTCCGCCGACGACCTCCTCATCAACGGCACCCCCGCCTCCTCCGCCGAACCCCAGAACGCCACCACCTACCTCTTCGCCTTCCCCCAGCCACCCGCCGGAACCGTCAGCTTCTCATGGTCCCCGACCCACGCCATCACCGACGCCGCAGGCAATCCCTTCTCCCCAACCCCATGGTCCCTGACCATCGACCCCTCACTCCCCTCCACCACACCCTATCTTTCCGAGTTCATGGCCGATAACCGCGGCGGCCTCGAAGACGAGGACTCCGATTCCCCTGACTGGATCGAAATCGCCAACCCCGGCCCCGCCTCCCTCAACCTCGGCGGCTGGTTCCTCAGCGACCGACCCGCCAACCCCGCCCTCTGGCGCTTCCCTTCCCCCACCATCATCCCCCCAGGCGGCCACCTCATCGTCTTCGCTTCCTCCAAAAACCGCCGCATCCCCGGCCAGCCGCTCCACACCAACTTCAAACTCGACCCCGACGGCGAAAGCATCCTCCTCACCCGCCCCGACGGTGTCTCCGTCGTCTCTTCCTTCCCCAACTACCCTCCTCAGTTCACCAATGTCTCATGGGGCGTCGGCCGCGAAATCAACGCCACCCCAGCCGTCACCGCCGGTTCCTCCGGCCGATTCCTCATCCCTACTTCCGCCATTCCCGACTGGTCCGCCCCTTCCTTCGACGACTCCTCATGGCCAGTCGCCATCTCCGGGATCGGCTTCGACCAATCCACCGCCTCCTCAGCCGACGGACCGCTCGGGCTCTGGCGCTTCAACAACGCCTCATCCCCCAACCTCGCCACCGACGCCACCGGCCGCAACCCTAACACCTCCATCACCGGTGCCACCTACTCCGCCGACGCCGGCGGCTTCTCCGCCCAACCCGGCGACCGCGCCCTCAGCTTCTCCGGCAACGCCGCCGTCTCCATCAACGCCGCCGCCACCGGTGCCTTCGACGCCACCGCCGCCGCTAACACCATCGCCATCAGTCTCTGGGTCTACGGCGCACCCTCCATGCCAGTCCCCTCCTATCTCTTCTTCGCAGGCAGCAACGCCGACGCCAGCGGCACCCGCGTCCTCGGCGCACACCTCCCATGGACAGACTCCGTCATCTACTGGGACACCGGCGGCTGCTGCGACTCACGCTACCGCGTCAGCATCGGCGAACCCAATCCCCTCAACTGGCGCGGCCGCTGGAACCACTACCTCTTCCAGAAAATCGGCACCCGAAAGGAAATCTGGCAGAACGGCTCCCTCCTCCACAGCGACACCAATACCGAACCTCTCCCCACCTTCCGCAGTCTCATCATCGGCGCTGCCAACTCCTCAGGCGCTTCCGCCTATCAAGGCCTCATCGACGACTTCGCCATCTGGTCCCGACCGCTCTCCTCAAACCAGATCGCCGCCCTCGCCGCTGGCACTTCCCCTCTCGAAATCTCACGGCTCACTCCCTACATCCGCACCGACATCGGCAAACCCATGCGCAACATCAACTCCAGCGCGCTCCTCCGCCTCCCCTTCTCCATCTCCAACCCAGCCGACATCTCCCTGCTCAATCTCCGCCTCCGCTACGACGACGGCTTCGTCGCCTATCTCAACGGCTCACCAGTCGCCCGCCGCAACGCCCCCGCAGGCACACCAGCATGGAACGCCATCGCCACCCAGTCCGCCACCAGCCCCTCCATCCCCGAATCCCTCGACCTCTCCGCCTTCACTCACCTCCTCCGCAACGGCTCCAATGTCCTCGCCATCCACGGGCTCAACTCCTCACCCTCCGACCCCACGTTCCTCCTCGACCCGGAACTCGTCACCGGCCGTCTCCAGCCCGCCCGATTCTTCTCCCAGCCTTCCCCCGGCAACCCTAACGCCGCAGGCGTCGCAGGCTTCACCGCCGACACCAAGTTCAGCCACGACCGCGGCTTCTACGACACCCCGTTCGACCTGACAATCACCTGCGCCACCCCCGGATCCGTCATCGTCACCACCACCGACGGCTCCATCCCTTCCCTCACCAACGGCACCGCCACCCCAGCACCCGCCACGCTCCGCATCGCCTCCACCACCACGCTCCGCGCCGCCGCCTTCGTCCCCGGCACCGACCTCGGCCCCGCCAATACCGACACCCATACCTATCTCTTCCTGAACCAGGTCGCTAACCAGCAACG
>JAIXVE010000187.1 GCA_027483175.1 Verrucomicrobiaceae bacterium
AGCGGGAGATGGCGAGGGGTTGCTCGTGGATTTCCTTGAGCATGAAGTGAGGGAAGGAGCCGCGGGAGGCGGCGTCAGGGGCGAGGTCGAGATCGGAGATGTGCCATGAGGCGGTGTGGCGGCCGAGGGAGGCGATGGAGAAGTTGTCATGGGAGATCGTGGTGATGTCGAGGTCGTTGAGGAAGATGACCTTGCGGGTGTGGGGGAGGAGGGCGGCGGCGTCGGAGGCGAGGAGGTGCTGGTTTTTGCCGAGGCCGAGGACGAGCGGGCTGCCGCGGCGTGTGCCGACGATGATGTCAGGGAGGTCCTTGTGGATGACGGCGAGGGCGAACGTACCTTTGACGGAGGCAAGGGCGAGTCGGAGGCTTTCGGTGAGGCGATCCGGGCCGGAGGCGGAGGAGGCGTCGTAGTGCTGGCCGACGAGGTGAGCGAGGACCTCGGTATCGGTGTCGGAGAGGAAGTGGTGGCCTGCGGCGAGGAGCTGGGATTTGAGGTCGGCGTGGTTTTCGATGGTGCCGTTGTGGACGAGGGCGAGGAGACCGGACTGGTCGAGGTGTGGGTGAGCGTTGGAGTCGGAGGGTTCGCCGTGGGTGGCCCAGCGCGTGTGGCTGATGCCGAGGTGGGCGGGGGGTGGGGAGGAGGGGAGGTGAGCGGCGAGGGAGTCGACGCGGCCGTTTTTCTTGTGGACCTCGAGCTGGCCGGAGGTGGTGAGGACGGCGAGGCCTGCGGAGTCGTAGCCGCGGTATTCGAGGTGGCGGAGACCGTTGAGGAGGAGAGGGCGCACCTCTTGGGTGCTGGTACAGGCGATGATTCCGCACATAATCAGGAAAATACTGGTGAGTGCGGGTTAAGTACACCCGATTGCCCGGAATGCATGGGAAAAGTTTCAGATCATGGTGGAAAAAGCGGAGTCGGCGGGGGCGCGTGGGGGTGAGGGGGCGGAAGTGGGTTGTTAGGCGGCAGCCTGGGCCTTGTGGGGGCGGGTCAGGCTCCTGCGGCGGAGAGGGTGGGGGAGATGGCGCGGACGGCGTTGGCCCAGAAGTCGGGTTTGGTGATATCGGCTCCGAGGGTTTGGCGGGCGGCGGATTCGCAGGAGGCGCTGCCGGTGAGGGCGAGGAAGGCTTCGTAGCGAGGGAGGAAGGCTGGGCCTTCCTCGTGGAAGCGAGCGAAGAGGGCCTGGCTGAGGAGGTAGCCGAAGACGTAGGGGAAGTTGTAGAAGGAGACCCCGGTGATGAAGAAGTGCATTTTGGAGGCCCAGAACATGGGGTCGGTGCCGTCTGGGAGGAGGGTATCGCCGTAGAGCTTGCGCTGGGCTTGTTCCATGAGTTTGGAGAGGTCTTCGGCGGAGACCTCGCCGAGGGATCTGGCTTCGTAGAACGAGCGTTCGAACTCGTAGCGCATGGGGATGTTGAGGAGATAGGCGTGGGCGCGGAGGAGTTCCTGATCGAGGAGCCACTGACGGACGGCAGGGGTGAGGTCCGGGGATTTCATGAGCCCGTCGAGGAGGATCATTTCGCCGAAGTTGGAGGCGGTTTCGGCGAGGGTCATGGGGTATTCGGCGGCCATGGGTCGGGCGGAGCGGAGGACGCAGGAGTGCCATGCGTGACCGGCCTCGTGGGCGAGGGTGACCATGTCGTGGACGGTGCCGTTCCATGTCATGTAGACCCGTTCCTCGCGTTTGAGGAGCGAGCCTGTGCAGAAGGCGCCGGGGCGCTTGCCGGGACGGGGCTGGGCTTCGATCCATGAGTTGCGGAGCATGGAGTCGAAGTAATCGCCGAGACGCGGGTAGGCCTTGTGGAAGGCGGAGCTGACGGTTTCGCAGGCCTGCTGCCACGTTAGGGATTCGGAGGCTGGTGCGGGGATCTGGGGGGCTTCGAGGTCGTAGAAGGCGAGGGCTGGGGTGCCCTGGTGTTTGGCGGCGAGGCGGATGGCGCGGCGGGGGAGATCGGCGTTGTCGACGATGGCGGAGAGCATGGCGTCGAGCGTGTCGCGGGAGAGGGCGCCGTCGAAGAGCGGGGCGTCGAGGAAGTGGGGGATGCCGCGGTTTTTGTAGAGCGTGAGGCGAGTGCCGGCGATGCCGTTGAGGGCGGCGGCGAGGGTATCGGCGTGGTCGAGGAAAGGTTGCTGACCGTGGAGGAAGGCTGCGGCGCGGAGACGGCGGTCGGGGTCGGCCATGAGGGCGCGGCGGCGGGCCATGGGGATGGATTCCGAGTGGCCGTCGGGGAACGGCATGGAGAACGTCATTTTACCGGTTAGGGTATCGTAGAGACGGCCCCATGCGTGGATGCCGTCGACATTGAGGTCAGCGGCGAGGGCTTCGCGGGGAGTGTCCATCTGGTGGCGTCCGGCGGTGCGGAGGCGGGAGATGGCGAAGGAGGCGTCCTTGCAATCCGGGGCGAGGAGGAGGGAGGCGAAGGCGTCGTCGTCGAGAGCGGCGAGGGAGGCCTGGAGGGAGGCGCGGCGTTTTGAGAACGAGGCGTCGAGAGTGGCGAGCCATGCTTCGTCGCGTTTGACGGCGGAGTCGGCGGCGTTGTCGGCGGAGAGACAGCCGAGGAAGGCGGAGAGGTGGCCGAGGCGGACGGAGAGGGATTCGAAGGCGGCGACGGCGGTTGGGAGCGAGGAATCTGGCGGGGGTGGGGTGGCGAGGTCGGCGGCGAGGGCGTCTTTGAAGGCGAGGTAGTCAGGGGCACCGAAGGCTGAGAACCATGAGGTGAGGGACCAGCGGTCTGGGGCGGGAGACGGGACGGAAGGCATGCCGTTCCGTGGAACGGGAGGGCGGGGCGGGCAAAGGCGAAAGGGTGGTCAGGCGGAGGGTGTTTCCTCTTCTTCTGGTTCGTCTGGGTCTTCTTCGATTTCGCGGCGCCAGCGTCTGGAGACCCATGGTCTGACGAGACCGTAGAAGAGGTAGCCGACGAAGAGGACGGCTGGCATGATGTAGGGTTTGTAGACGATGAGGGCGACGAGGAAGATGGCGGCGAAGAACCAAGGGATGGAGCGTTTGGTGCGCCATGAGAGCCCTTTGAAGCTAGGGTAGCTGCGGGTGCTGACCATGAGGAAGGAGAGGAGCACCATGAGGATGGGGAGGACCCAGCGCCACGGGCCGATTTCGAGGAATTGTTTGGCCTTGGGGTTGGGGTCGATCATGAGGAGCGTGACGGAGGCGATGACGCCTGCGGCTGCGGGGATGGGGCAGCCGGTGAAGTCGCGCGAAGGTTTCCCTTCCGAGGAAGCGGCGAGGCAATTGAAGCGGGCGAGGCGGATGGCGCCGCAGAGGACGTAGAAGAACGCGATGAACCAGCCGGCGCGGTCGGTGACCATGCCGTCGAGGACGACGTAGTGCATGAGGAGGGCGGGGGCGACGCCGAAGGAGACGATGTCAGCGAGGGAATCGAATTCGCGGCCGAAGGGGGATTCTTCGCCGACGGCGCGGGCGATGCGGCCGTCGAGCATATCGAAGAGACAGGCGATGAGGATGCACCAGATGGCGTTGTGGGCCTGGTCGGAGGCGCGTTCGGTGTCGCGGAGGAGGAGCTGCATGGCGTAGAAGCCGCAGTAGAGGTTTCCGGCCGTCATGAAGTTGGGCCAGAAGTGGATTTTGGGGAGATCTCGGTTCATGGGTGCGGCGGGCTGGCGGAGGTGGCGCGGAAGGAATCGCGCGGCGGAGAGCCAGAGCGGGTTGACCTGAGGGTAGGCGTGGGTAGGCTGGCGGAAAGAGAAAATTTCCCGAGAGACGACATGACGACTGAGACTTCAGGAACTGGACTGCATTCCGAGATGACGATGGACGAGCTGCTGGCGCGGCTGCCTGGGGCGCGGCGTGCGTTGTTTGCGAAGTATCACATTGGTGGGTGCCAGAGTTGCGGGTTTGAGGGGAGTGAGACCCTTGCGTCGGTGTGTGCGCGGAATGAGGGGATTGATCCTGGGGAAGTGATGGCGCATCTGGAGGAGAGTGCGGAGGCGGACAGGAGGTTGCAGATTGGGCCTGAGGAGTTGCGGGAGGCGATGGGTGATGGGGGTGCGCTGCGGTTGATTGATGTGAGGTCGCGGGAGGAGCATGAGGCGGTGAAGCTGCCTGGGTCGGAGCTGATGACGCAGGAGTTGCTGCAGGCGATGTTTGCGGGGGATAAGGAGGCGCGGGTGGTGGTTTACTGCCATCACGGGCAGCGGAGTCTGGATGCGGCGGCGTATCTGGCGGGACACGGGATGACGCGTGTGAAGAGTCTGGAGGGCGGGATTGACGGTTGGAGCGAGCGGATTGATCCGAGTGTGCCGCGGTATCGATTGGAAATGGAGTGAGTCCGCGGGAGGGGCGGTGGGCGTTGTCTGTTATCCGAGATTGAAGATTATGAATGAAGCAGTGCTGAACGATGCGATCGCGAATCCGCGGAATCTCGGGGAGATGGCGGATGCGGATGCGGTGGGGACGGTGGGGAATCCTGAGTGCGGGGACATGGTGAGGATGTGGCTGAAGTTTACGGAGAAGGATGGGCGGAAGGTGATTGATAAGGCGTCGTTTCAGAGTTTCGGGTGTCAGACGGCGATTGCGGTGGCGAGCATGGCGACGGAGATGCTGAAGGGCCGGACAGTGGAGGAGGCGAAGGGGATGACGGCTGGGGATTTGAGTGGGCCGCTGGGGGCGTTGCCGCCGATGAAGATTCATTGCGGGCAGATGGTGGAGGGGGCGTTGAAGGCGGCGCTGGAGGGGGGAGAAGCGGGGCCGGTGGCGGCGGTGAAGGTGGAGAAGGCGGGTGCGGGGTTGCAGGGGAATCTGGCGGAGAGTCTGGGGGAGGCGGCGGGGCCGAGGGTGGGGAAGGTGAAGGTGGTGCTGCAGTGAGGGCGGGTTCGGAGTGATGGTTAGGGAGCAGTCAGGAGATCAGATTTTCATCAATAACAACATGCACAGCGAAATTGAATTGAGGCGGGAAGTGGAAGCGATCCAGATTCCGAGTGGGGACACCGTGATGCTGCCGGCGGGGACGCGGGTAATTATCACGCAGAGCCTTGGCGGGAGTTACACGATTGCGACGGACCAGGGACTGGCGCGGATTTCGTCGAAGAATGCGGATGCGCTGGGGATTGAGAAGGATGCGGGTGGGGACGCGGTGCCGGTGGTGCCGTTGCAGGGTGAGGAGCTGGAGAAGGCGGTGTGGGAGCAGTTGAAGTCGGTGTATGATCCGGAGATTCCGGTGAACATTGTGGATCTGGGGTTGGTGTATGATTGTTCGGTGGTGCCTGCGGAGGAGCGGACGGTGATTGAGGTGAAGATGACGCTGACGGCGCCGGGGTGTGGGATGGGGCCGACGATTGCGGCGGATGCGCAGGGGAAGATCATGGCACTGCCGGGGGTTGATGAGGCGCGGGTGGAGCTGGTGTGGGATCCGCCGTGGAATCAGGGGATGATTTCCGAGGCTGGGCGGATGCAGCTGGGGATGGTTTGAGGGCAGAGGGCGGGTAGAAGCGCCAGCGGTGATCAATCGCTCTTGAATTTACGGCTTTCCGAATTATTCGGGAAGTTGTGAAAATTAGAGTTGCGACTGTGATGCTTGCGATGGCTGGCTTGATGGCTGGGGGCGTGGGGACGGTTTTGGGTGCGGGGGAAGAGAAGCGGGGTGAGAAGCCAGCGGGGACGAAGCCGGCGCCTGTGAAGTCGGTGACGGCGAAGCCTGCGGCTGCCAAGCCTTCTGCTGCGAAACCTGCGGTCGCCAAGCCCGTGGTTGCGAAGCCTGTGGCGGCGAAGCCTGCAACTGCCAAGCCGGTGACGGCGAAGCCTGTAGTGGAGAAGAGCGCGGTGGTGAAGCCGTCGGTGGCCAAGCCTGTGAGTGCGAAGCCGGTGACGGCGAAGTCTGCTGTGGAGAAGAGCGTGGCGGTGAAGCCTGTGGGTGTGAAGCCAATGAGTGCGAAGGCGGTGACGGCGAAACCGGCTGTGGAGAAGAGCGTGGCGGTGAAATCGGTAAATGCGAAGCCCGTGAGTGTGAAGGCAGGTGCGGCGAAGTCGGTGACTGCCAAGCCTGTGACGGCGAAGTCGGTTGCTGGGAAGACTGCGGTGGTGAAGACGATGGGTGCGAAGCCGGTGGTGAAGGCTGGGAAGAAGGCGGAGAAGCCCGACAAGACGGAGGGTGGTGATGGGGGTGAGAGGAGAAGGGTTGCGGTGATGGTGAAGCGCGAGGTGGGTCGTGGGGAGGGGAAGCAGGCGGGGAAGGAAGGGGTTCGGGGGAAAGCGGAGGCGGAGGTTGAGGAGGCGGTGGAGGCAGTGCCTGAGGTGGTGGTGCCGGAGGTGGCACCGATGATTGACATTACGCATCCTGATTTTCGGACGGCTCCGAGGATTGAAGCGCCGGTGGTACCGGAAGTGCCTGAGGTACCGGACGGGCCGCGTGAGGAGCGTGGGCCGGTGGAGGAACCGGAGTTGCGGTTGCCTGGTGGAGGTGGGACGCGGCTGATGGCTGGGCCGTCGGGGTTATTGGACCGTTGACGGGGCTGGGGGTGAGGAGGCAAGGAGGAGGTATGGATTATCTTGAGCGAGCGCGGACGGTGATAGACCTTGAGGTTGGGGAGGTGCTGCGGTTGCGGGACCGGATTGACGGGCGGTTTGGGGAGGCGGTGGTGCTGATGGAGCGGGCGCTGGGGGCGGGGAGGAAAGTGATTGTGTGCGGGGTGGGGAAGAGCGGGAACATTGCGGCGAAGCTGGCGGCGACCCTGACATCGACTGGAGCGACGGCGGTGGTACTGAATCCGCAGGATGCGCTGCATGGGGATCTGGGGCTGGTGAATGACGGGGATGTGGTGATTGCGATGAGTGCGAGCGGGGAGACGGATGAGATAGTGAATCTGCTGCCGTTTCTGCAGCGGTTCCGGATCGGGCTGATTGCGATGACGGGCGGGGTGGATTCGGCGCTGGCGCGGGCGGCGGATGTGGTGCTGGACGTGAAGGTGGTGCGGGAGGCGTGTCCATTGAATCTGGCACCGACGAGCAGCAGTACGGTGATGCTAGTGTTAGGCGATGCGCTGGCGATGGTGCTGCTGGAGGCGCGGGGGTTCCGAGCGGAGGATTTTGCGAGGCTGCATCCGGGAGGGAGCCTGGGTCGGGCGCTGCTGACGAAGGTATCGGATGTGATGCGGAAGGGGGCGCAGCTGCCATTGCTGGGGATGGGGGCGACGGTGATGGAGGCGGTGGATGCGATGAGCCGGTGCCGGTGCGGGTGTGCGATTGTGGTGGATGAGGACGGGACGCTGGGGGGGATTTTCACGCAGGGGGATTTCACGCGGGCGTGGAAGGTTGAGGCGGGTCTTGGGGGAGAGCTGGTGGCGCGGTTCATGACGCGGCGGCCGGTGACGATCCAGAGTGACCGGCTGGCGGCGGAGATTCTGAATCTGCTGGAGCGTCATCCTGTGGATGAGCTGGTGGTGGTGGATGGGGGGAATGTGCCGGTGGGGCTGGTGGACACGCAGGATCTGACGCGGCTGCACCTTGTGTGAGGTTTGGTGTTAGGGATGCGGGGTTGGAGGTGGGTGAGAGGGTGATCTTACTGAGGTCTTAATGCTTGGGAGGGCTTTGGAAGTGGGCTGGAATGAGGGCTGGGGGCGTGAATTTTTCACGCGGCAACATTTGCCATTGGGGAGAGGTGCGGTGTAGGGTGCGGGCCCGCTTTTTGCATCCCCACATGTCCATCGAACCCGACCGTCCCACGCAGGCATTTCTTTCGCGTTTTTCCGAACCGGTGATGCAGGAGGCGGAGCGGTTGAGGGCAGCGGGGGCGGTGAAGCAGATTTTCGGGGGAGCGGCGCTGGTGCATGCGCGGGTGGAGGATGGGAGTGACGTGTATCACATTACGCTGAGGCGTGGGAATGTGGGTTGGGAGTGGACGGTGAGCGGGCCTGAGGATCAGCATCCGGCGGCGGTGGCGGCGGTGATGGTGGAGCGGCTGGCGAGGGGAGATTCGCTGCCGGAGTCGCCGATGGAGGTTGGGGACACGTCATTGATTGAGGTGCTGGAGGAGAAGCTGGGGCGGGCGTTGTCGCCGCAGGAGGATGTGTTCATTGACAAGCTGGAGAAGCGGTATCGGAGGTGGCTGCTGGAGCAGAAGTTGTTTGATCATGATCTGGTGCGGTTGAATCCGAAGTGGGTGGTGGCTGGGTATGAACCGATCACGCTGTGGCCGGAGCCGCCGAAGGACATATTGGAGTTCTGGAACTACATTGCGGCGGCGTTTGACAAGAAGCGGCTGCCTTGGCCGAAGTTCATGGAAGCGGTGACGAGTCGCGAGCAGACCAAGGAGCAGATGCGGGAGTGGGAGCGGCAGCGGGAGTTGAGTACCTGGCAGGAGCGATTGGAGCGGGTGGCGTCGGCGGAGCCGGTGACGGCGCATGCTGGGGAGTTGCGGGCGATGGTGACGACGCGGGAGGTGCGGTTGGAGTTCCGGCGGACGGATGGGTTGGAGGGGCCGGATGCGTTTGCGGCGCTGGGTGGGGAGGTGGAGTTGCTGCGGTTGCGGCAGCAGGTGGCGGAGGGTCGGGTGAGCCTGACGCCGTTGAGCGAGGCGTTGTTCATGCAGTGGATCGGGCACTGGCCGGAGGGGGATGCGCCGTCGCCGGGGATTCGTCTGGAGAGCGAGCGGGACCGCGGATTTCTGGGGCGATTGCTGAGACAGCCGGCGTTGTCGGGTCTGGTGGTGACGCTGGATGAGGCGGTGTTTGTGCACAGTGAGGAACGGTTGCGGTGGACGTGTGTGGAGCCGGAGGAGGAGGAAGAGGAGAGTGATGCGTGGATGCTGCAGCTGACGACGCCAGACGAGTTGCCGGTGCCGTACACCCTAACGGTGCTGCCTGGGCCGGAGACCTTGTATCTTGGGGATGACACGGTGTATCGGGGGCCGGTGCCGTGGATGGAGGGGACGGAGGCGAAGCCGCGGTGTCCGGTGCCGCGGGAAGTGCTGGCGAGTGCGGCGGGCGTGGAGTTTCTGAGGAGATTAGGGATTGATCTGCCGGCGTCGCTGCGGGAGCGGGTGATGGAGGTGGTGGTGCGGCCGAGGCTGGCGATGCGGTTGTCGCGTCGCGGGGCGGCGGCGGATGCGGAGGTGGTTAGTGCGGAGTGCAGTGCGGCGGATGACGAGGGATTGTGCAGTGAGGTGCTGGAGCGGGACACGTGGCGGACGGTGGAGAGCAAGACGCCGGGGGACGGGCGGGTGCCGTGGTTTGACCGGAGGGCGTTGTTTGCGATTCCGCCGCTGCTGGAGGAACTGGGGATGACGTGGGAGGCTGGGAGCCGGGCGTTCCGGGTGCGGCTGACGAAGAATTTTCCGGTTAGGTTTGTGAAGTGGCTGGAGCGGCTACCGGCGGAGACGGCGGTCGAGCTGGATGCCGGGCTGGAGACATTGCGTGCGGATCCGGTGCAGGCGACGGTGAGGTTTGAAGTGACGGAGGCTGGCGATCTGGACTGGTTTGATTTGAAGGTGCTGGTGGATGTGGAGGGGATGGAGCTGACGCGGCAGCAGATCCGGGAGCTGGTGGAAGCGCGCGGGGGATTTTTGAGGATGCCTGACTGCGGGTGGCTGCGGCTGGCGCTGCGGCTGACGGCGGATCAGGAGGCGGCGATCGGGCATCTGGGGCTGGATGTTTATGATTTGTCAGGGGAGACGCACCGGATGCATGTGCTGCAGCTGGCGGAGCCGCGGGCGGCGGAAGTGTTTGATGCGGACGCGTGGAATCGGATTACGGATCGGGCGGCGCGGCTGAAGCTGCAGGTGCGGCCGCCGGTGCCGGCCGGGTTCCAGCTGGAGCTGCGGCCCTATCAGATTGAGGGGTTCCATTTTCTGGCGTATCTGACGTCGAACCGGTTTGGGGGGGTGCTGGCGGACGACATGGGTCTGGGGAAGACGGCGCAGGCGATCTGCTGGATGCTGTGGCTGCGGGAGCGTGCGATGCAGCTGCCTGACAGCGGGGGAGTGGTGGCTCCGAGTCTGGTGGTGTGTCCGAAGTCGGTGCTGGATGTGTGGGCGGGGGAGACTGGGAAATTTGCGCCGCATCTCAGGGTGCAGGTGATCCGAGACAAGACCGAGCTGGACACGGAGAATCTGTCGCAGCGGGTGGATGTGCTGGTGCTGAATTACAGCCAGCTGCGGGTGAATTCGGAGAAGCTGAAGGCGGTGGCGTGGTTGAGTGTGGTCCTTGATGAAGGGCAGCAGATCAAGAATCCTGACAGCATGGCGGCGCGGTCGGCGCGGGAGTTGAGCAGTGAGAACCGGCTGGTGCTTTCGGGTACGCCGATTGAGAATCGGCTGCTGGATGTGTGGAGCCTGATGGCTTTTGCGATGCCTGGGGTGCTGGGGAACCGGAAGTATTTCAAGGATCGGTTTGACCGGCGGAAGGATACGGGGGCGCAGGGACGATTGAGTGCGCGGCTGCGGCCGTTTCTGCTGCGTCGGACGAAGGGACAGGTGGCGCTGGATCTGCCGAGCCGGACGGAGGAGGACATTCTGAGTCCGCTGGAGGAGACGCAGGAGAGCCTGTATGCGGCGGAGCTGGCGCGGATGCAGCGGATCCTGCTAGGATTCGACAGCGATGCGGCGCTGCAGAAGAACAGCTTTGTGATTCTGCAGGGACTCATGCGGTTGCGGCAGATCTGCTGTCACCCGGCGTTGATCGACGAGCAGCACAAGGATGTGCCGAGTGCGAAGATGAATGCGCTGTTCTATCTGCTGGATCAGCTGAAGGAGGCGAACCACAAGGTGCTGGTGTTCTCGCAGTTCACGTCGATGCTGGACATCATCAAGGGTCGGCTGGAGCAGGAGGATCGGCCGCATCTGCTGCTGACGGGGCAGACGAAGGACCGGGATCAGGTGGTGAGGACGTTCCACACGAGCAAGGATCCGCATGTGTTTCTCCTGAGTCTGAAGGCTGGTGGGACGGGGTTGAATCTGACGTCGGCGAGTTATGTGGTGCTGTATGATCCGTGGTGGAATCCGGCGGTGGAGAACCAGGCGATTGACCGGACGCACCGGATCGGGCAGACGAATCCGGTGATGGCGTACCGGTTGCTGGCGCGGAACACGGTGGAGGAGAAGATCCGGCGGTTGCAGCATCAGAAGCAGCAACTGGTGTCCGGGGTGCTGGGTGAGGAGAGCTTCACGAAGAATCTGGGATTGGAGGATGTGCGGTCGCTGTTTGCGCGGGACGATGATCCGCTGCCGGAGGTTCGTGCGAAGCGGCCGGTGCGGCGCGTGGGGCGGAAGGTTGAGGATCCGATTGCGTGAGCGAGGCGGATGGGGTGCTGACGAGGTCCGCGGGAGGTTCGCGGGCCTGAGGTTGCGGGGGGGGGGCTGAGCGCCTTTCTGCGACGGTGCGTGTCTGAGTGAGTCGCTCACGTAGAGGCGTGGATGCATACATCGCGATGTTTGTGTGCGGAAATGCCGAAATTATAAATAAAGGCGCATTTCTGCTTGCCCCCGCATCGCGTGAATCTATCATTTTCGGACTGCCATGGCTGACGAGGATCCCTTTCATGCCCACGACCGACTCTTCCGGGCCGGCCTTTCGAATCCCGCTGCGGCGGCGGCCTTCCTCATCGATCGCCTCCCCCCGGAAGTCGCCGAACGCATCGACTGGAGCACGCTTAAACTCGAACCCGGCTCGTTCGTCGACCCCGACCTTCGTCTCTCCGAATCCGACCTCCTCTTTTCTGCCAAAGCCGACGGTCGCGACATTGGAATCTATGTTCTCTTTGAACATCAATCCACCCGCGATCCCCGCCTCCCCATGCGCCTTTTGCGCTACAAGGTCGGCATCTGGCACCGCTGGGAACAAATCCCCGACAACCGTCCGCCCTATCCTCATTAAGCTACCTGTGCAGCCGCGACTCCGTTGACAATGATGCCCTCTTCCATAAGATAAAATCCATTGGTTCTGAACCTCACCGAACAAGCGCCATGACCCTCGCCCAAAAACTTCACCAGGACGGCCGAATGGAAGGCCGCCAGGATGGTATTCAGGAAGGCTTTAAGTCTGGCGAACTGAAAGGCCGTCGAGAAGGCCGCTCCGAGGGTCTCCATGAAGGCAGTCTCGCCGCCAGTCGCCAATTGGTTCTTGAAGCGCTCGACCTTCGCTTTGGCACGATCCCTGAAGGGCTTCGTGATTCTATCGAAGCGGTCGCGGATTCGGAGAAACTGCGCGTTCTCCACCGCGCAGCGATCGTGTCTGATTCTCTCGAGTCATTCGCGGGATCGCTCTGATCGACGGTGGCGGGATGTGCGGCGCGGACTGGAAAGTCAAGGCTCCTGTTTTGGCGGTGCGGGCTTTTCAGATGGGGAGTTTGGCATTGAGGTCGGAGGCAGAATGCCTGTGTGAGTTGGCTTTGTGTGGGGGGCAGGGTGGGAAAAGCGGGGTTTTGGCGGGAAATTGAGGGGGGATGGCAGTTTTCATTTGAAATTCAGGTGGAAACCAGGGAGAAGCTTGGCCCCCCTGAAAAATTATATGAAGTGCGTTTCTTCTTCTTCCCGTGTCGTCGTGAGTCTTGCTTGCACCTCTTTGGTGGCGATGGTGAGTCAGCTTCAAGCGGCGGTAGTGACGAGTGGCTTGCTGGTTGATCTGGATGCGGCGAATTTCACGCCGGGGAGTGGATGGGCGAATGCTGGGTCGCTGGGTGGGAGTTTTGCGGGATTGGGGACGCCGACGAAGGCGACGGCGGATGGGGTGAGTGGGGTGTTCTTTGATGGAGCGGATGGGTTTGTGGGGCCGCAGGCACCTGGTGGGATTACGGGGAACGGGACGCGGACGGTGGAGACTTGGGTGTATCAGGGGAATGTGAATTCGGAGGAGACGCTGGTGGCGTGGGGTCGGCGCGGTGGTGGGGATGGGACGAACAATTCGTTCAACTGGGGGACGAACGGGACCTTCGGGGCGTATGGCGGCTGGGGCGGTGGGCCGGACATGGGTTATGGTGCGGGGCAGCCTGCGAAGGGGGCGTGGCACCACATTGTGTACACGTATGACGGGGCTAACAAGTCTGTGTATGTGGATGGGAATCTGGCGAATGCGGAGGCGGATGCGAGTTTGAACACGCATGCGAATCACGAGATTCTGCTGGGTGCGCAGCATGCGGCGGCGAGCGTGCCGGGTGCGCCGAATGTGGATGGGGCGAACCGGTTGGGCGGGATCATTGGCCGGGTGCGGGTGCACGATGGGGTGCTGACGGCGGCGGATGTGCTGAACAACTTCAATGAAGAGAAGAGTGTGTTTCAGCTGCCGGTGCTGCCGAAGTCGCCGCTAGCGGCTGCGCCGGTGCATCGGTGGAGTTTCAATGAGACGAGCGGGACAACGTTTGCGAACACGGGGACGCTGGGGGGCGGGGTGGCGGTGTTGAAGGGGGCTGGCGGTGCGCTGACGGGGAGTGGTGTGGATTTGCCGGGCGGGTCGTCGGCGACGCAGGGGTACATTGATTTGCCGAATGGCGTGGCGTCCGGGAAGGATGCGGGGGCGGGGTATGGATCGGTGTCGTATGAAGTGTGGGTGACGGCGCAGTCTAACACGACGTGGGGTCGGGTGCTGGATTTCGGGACGAACAGTGCGGGAGAAGTGAGTGATGCGGGCGGGAGTTTCAGCGGGACGCAGTACATTCTGCTGAGCAATAACATTGCGAATGGCGGGGACATGCGGATGGAGATGCTGGGGACGGCGCAGAATGGGACGCGGGATGCGGCGGGGGCGACGATTCTGGGGAGCCAGCAGCACATTGTGATGACTTATGATGCGGGAGACGGGATGTGGAAGTGGTACCGGAACGGGGAGCTGATGGAAGGGTTTGCGGGGGCGGCTCCGTCGGCGTTGAATGATGTGAACAACTGGCTGGGGCGGTCGAACTGGGCGGGGGATGCGAATACGGATGCGCTGTATGACGAGTTCCGGATTTATGATTATGCGCTGAGTGATGCGCAGGTGAGGCAGAATCTGCTGGATGGGCCGAACCAGCTGACGTTGGTGCCTGAGCCGACGGTTGGGTTGCTGGGGCTGGCTGCCGGGTTTGGATTGATGGTGCGGCGGCGGCGCTGAGCGGAGTGATGGATTGTTAGAAAGATTTCGTCCCCCCCCCCGAAACGAGGCCCCGGTTTGCGCATGCGCGGACCGGGGTTCTCTGCTGTCGGGGGCGGGAGGAATTGAGGGAATGAATTGAGGAGAGGAATTGAGGGGAGGGTCAGCGGACGGCTTCGAAGACGATTCTGGCGAAGCGTCGGGAGTTAGTGACTGGGAGGGTGAAGCGGAGGGATGAGGGGGTGGGTGCGGAGCAGCAGGAGGCTGGGGCGTTCTGCCATGCGGTGAGGGAGTCGCTCATCTGGGCGCGGACGGAGACGAACTGGTTCCAGTTTTCGCGGAGTTCGAGGGTCCATTCGAGGGCGCGGGTGGCGGAGGTGGAGGTATCGCGGGCGGCCATGAGAGTGCCGATGCCGGTGGAGGAGGCGGGGGAGTCGGCGGAGGCAGGGTGGGTGCCGAGGGCGTATTCTGCGAGGTTGGAGAGACCGTCGCCGTCAGGGTCGAGGTTGGCGGCGGTGCTGGCGGCGGGGAGGTTCCACTGGGAGGACCAGTTGGACCATTCGGCGTCGAGGTCGCGGGATTTGGCGAAGGATTGTTCGATGGCTTCGGACCAGAAGATGTCGAGTCCGAGGTCGAGGTAGGATCTGGCGGAGGCTGGGGTGGTGCGCATGAGGCAGGCTCCGAGGCCGTTGGCGTGGCAGCGGAGGATTTCGTCGCGGGAGATCTGCCAGCTGGAGTTGAAGAAGATGTGGGAGGCTCCGGCGGCTTTGAGGGAGGAGAAGTCGGAGAGTTTCATGTCGGCTGGCTGGGTGGAGGTGACGATCATGATGATGGAGCCGGGGAAGGCGTTGCGGAACTGGCGGGTCATGGGGAGGGACCATGTGAGGAACATGACCTGGGAGTCCGGGAGGTTCGCGGCGTCGACGGCGTCGCGGACTCTGGCGCTGATGCCTTCGGGTTTGATGTCGAGGACGACCTTGCGGTTGTAGGCGGCGGCGGTCTGGAGGTTTTCGGAGATGAAGGGGATTTTTTCGCCGGCGAAGGCAGGGGAGAACCATGAACCGGCGTCGAGCTGGCGGATTTGGGTGGCGGTGAGGGAGTTGACGAGGCCTGAGCCGTTGGTGGTGAAGCGGACGTCGGGGTCGTGGAGATTGACGAGTTGGCCGTCGCGGGAGAGGCGGACATCGCATTCGACGGAGTCTGCGCCGAGGTCGTAGGCGAGCCTCTGGCTGGCGAGGGTGTTTTCAGGGGCGAGGGTTTTGGCGCCGCGGTGGGCGACGATGCCGGCGGGGGCGGCGAGTGGGGCGGCGGCGGCGATGAGGAGGCAGAGCCTGAGGAAGCTGGGGGGGACGACCATGGCTGGGGGGGCGAGCCGGTTGTGGGGGGAGGGGCTCAGCGCGGTTGTATCAGGAGGCGGAGTGGAGTCAATTCCCGGGATGAGTATGAATGAAGAGACATCAGGTGCGGACGGGAGCGGTGACGGGCGGGGGGGATTGAGTCATGTGGGTGCGGATGGGGCGGCGCGGATGGTGGATGTGTCTGGGAAGCCGATGATGGTGCGGGAGGCGGTGGCGGTGGGGCGTGTGGTGATGAGGCGGGAGACGCTGGAGCTGATTCAGAGTGGGGGGATGCCGAAGGGGGATGTGCTGGCGGTGGCGCGGGTGGCGGGGATTCAGGCGGCGAAGGAGACGGCGCGGCTGATACCGTTGTGTCATGTGCTGCCGATCAGCGGGGTGGTGGTGGCGTTTCGGGAGGAGGGGGATGGATTGGCGATTGAGGCGGTGGTGCGGACGGTGGCTGGGACGGGTGTGGAGATGGAAGCGCTGGCGGCGGTGAGTGTGGCGGCGCTGACGGTTTATGATATGTGCAAGGCGGTGGACAAGGGGATGGAGATTGGGGGGATCCGGCTGTTGAAGAAGACGAAGGTGGCGGTTGGGTGATGGCTGAAGGTTTGCCTTGCGGGGAGGGAGGGGAGTCGGTATCGGCGGCGGGTCATGGCTCAGCTCAATGCGAATTATCACAAACTGAAGGCGGGGTATCTCTTTCCGGAGATTGCGCGTCGCGTGTCGAATTTTACGGCGGAGAATCCGGAGGCGGCGAAGCGGCTGATCCGGTGCGGGATCGGGGATGTGACGGAGGCGCTGCCTGAGGCGGCGCGGACGGCGATGAAGGCAGCGGTGGATGAGTTAGGGAGCCGGGAGACATTCCGGGGGTATGGGCCGGAGCAGGGGTATGCGTTTCTGCGGGAGGCGATTGTGAAGCATGCGTATGAGCCGCTGGGGTGCCGGATTGCGCCGGACGAAGTGTTCATTTCGGATGGTTCGAAGTGCGATACGGGGAACGTGCTGGATATTTTCAGCAGCACGAACCGGATTGCGATCACGGATCCGGTGTATCCGGTGTATGTGGATACGAATGTGATGTGCGGGAATACGGGGGAGGCGGATGAGAACGGGGCGTACGAGGGGTTAGTGTATCTGCCGTGCACGCCGGAGAATCAGTTTGTGCCGGAGATTCCGAAGCGGCGGGTGGATCTGGTGTATCTCTGCTACCCTAACAATCCGACCGGTGCGACGGCGACATTTCATCAATTGGAGGAATGGGTGGCGTATGCGCGGGCGAACGAGACGATCATTCTGTTTGATGCGGCGTACGAGGCTTACATTACGGAGGCTGGGGTGCCGCATTCGATTTATGAGATCGAGGGGGCGCAGGACTGTGCGATTGAGTTCCGGAGTTTTTCGAAGCACGGCGGGTTTACGGGGGTGCGGTGTGCGTACACGGTGGTGCCGAAGAGCCTGATGGCGTCGACGCCTGACGGGAAGCGTCATCCGCTTCATGCGTTGTGGAACCGGCGGCACACGACGAAGTTCAACGGTGTTTCGTATCCGGTGCAGCGGGCGGCGGAGGCGTTGTTCAGTGCGGAGGGTAAGGAGCAGGTGGACGAGCTGATCCGGCATTATCTGGGGAACGCGAAGATCCTGCGTGAGGCGGCGGCGGCGGCGGGGATGGCGGTGTTTGGCGGGATCAATGCGCCGTACATCTGGGTAGGATGTCCGGCGGGGTTGAAGAGCTGGGAGCTGTTCGACCGGATGCTGAACGAAGCGAATGTGGTGGTGACGCCGGGTTCCGGTTTCGGGGCGGCTGGGGAAGGGTATTTCCGGATCAGTGCGTTCAATTCGCGGGCGAATGTGGAGGAAGTGGCGCGGCGGATTGGGGCGATGAAGTGGTGATGGGCTGGTGGGTTGAGGGTTGGCCTGCGTGCGGCAGGCCAACCCTCAGCTAGGGGACGCAATCCCGTTGGGATTGGGGGGGCCGCGGTTACGGGCGGGTCAGGTGGAGGTGAGGGCTTTGAGGTTGCGCTGGTAGGCGGCGGTGCTGGTGATTTCCGATTTAACGGGGAGGGGGCGGGCGATGATGAGGCCGGCGTGGCTGTTGTAGGTGTTGAGGTAGGTGGAGATGGTGTTTTCGATGGTGACCTTTTTGTAATTTCTGGAGGCGTGCATGAAGAGGGCACGGCCTTGGTCGTCGCGGGTTATGAGGCCGACGTGGGAGCAGACCCCGCCCTGGTCGCGGGTGACGATGCCTGCGATGTCGCCGTCGGCGAGTTTGGGTTCGATGGCGGCGACTTTGGATTTGGGGATGAACCAGACGGGGAGAGCGGAGACCTCGGCTTCGATGGCGGCCATTTTGGGGCGGAGTTCCGGGTTGTTGCGGAGGTAGCGGTAGGTTTTCCAGAGGACGGTCATTTCGCGGCTTTCGCGGCCGGTGAGGCGTTGGGCTCCGGGGAGGAGGCGGGTGATGTCTTTGACATTCCCGCGGGCCTCGTTGTCGATGAACCACTCATTGAGGTAGTGGATGCGGTCGAGGTAGTTGCCGGTGCAGCGGCCGGCGCGGTAGCGGGTCCATTGGATTTCGCGGAGGAGCCCGTCTGGGGTGGGTGGTGCGGGGCGCTCGAGTTGGCGGGCCATGCCGAGGACGGTTTCGAAGAACGTCCAGCAGTCGAGGCCCGAGCAGTTGACGGAAGGGCATTCGATGCGGTCGTCGATTTCGAGTGTGTAGCCGAGGTAGGGGATGCCGAGGAAGGCGCGGCCGATGCGGCTGATGCGTGGGCCGATGGGGAGGGCGGCCCAGTTTTCGCGGACGGCGCGGGCCATGATGGCGGCGTAGCGGTCGGAGCCTTTGAAGGTGACGGAGCGCGGGAGGTGGTCGATGCCGGCCGTGGCGGAGTAGTTAGACGTGGCGAGGACGGCTAGGGAGCTGGCGAGCCACTGGCGGCGGTTCATGGCGGCGGGGGAGATGTTAGTTTGAGGCGACGGGGAGGGAGAGGAGAGGAACGGTGGATTCGAAGGCGAGATTGGTGATGAGGCGATTGCCGAAGAGGTCTTCCCAGAGCGAGTGAGGGCGGGGGACGAAGCAGACGATGTCGGCGAGGTGATCGGCGACGTAGTTGTCGATGGCTTCGACCCAGTCATCGGAGGAGGATTGGGCGAAGACTGGATTGGCCCAACCGGCGGCGGAGGCGGCGGCGAGGGAGGATTCGCTGAGAGAGCTGGCGTCCTTGGTGGGAGAGTCGGTGAGATGGAGGACGTGGAGTGCGGGGTGGAGCGGGGCGAGGAAGGTGGCTAGGGCGGCGGCTTCGGCTGGGAGTTGGGAGAGCTCCGAGCTGAGGACGGCGGAGTGGAGGCCGTGGTAGCGGGCGTGTCTGGGGACGGCGATGACGGGGACGCCTGAGGGGGAGTCGAGGAGACGGGAGGCGACGCTGCCGAGGATTTTGCGGGAGACGGGGCCTGCGCCGCGGAGACCGACGACGATGGCGTCAGCTCCTTTGCGCTGGGCGGCGGCGGCGATGCCGGAGGCCTGGTCGTCGGCGGTGTCGATGACGACGTTGGGATTGAAATCAGGGCCGCAGGTGAGGCGGAGGGATTCGATGTGGAGCTGGGCGTCGGCTTTGGCCTGGGAGATGAGGAAGTGGTCGATGGCGTCGCCGTGGGATTCGAGGGCGGAGCTGTGGGGACCGGCGAGGACGACGGCGTGGTAGAGTGTTAGGGAGGCGCCGGAGTCTTTCGCGAGAGCGGCGGCGTAGCGGACGGCGGAGGCGGCGCGCGGGGAGAAGTCGGTGCCTGCGATGATTGATTTCATGTGGGGGTGCGTGGGGGGGGGGACGCGGAAGGTACGGCGGCTGGGGTGGGGATCAATCGAGACTGAGGCGGGCGGAGAGCAGTTCGCGCTGATAGACGAGTTCCTTGGGGAGACTGTCGTAGATTTTGAGGAAGAGCTCGCCCTGGGAGAGGACCTCGGCGCGCCATTCTGCGGGGATGACGGCCATGACCTTGTTGAAGTCGTCGCGGGTGAAGCCTTCGAGGCCCTCGTGGTTGAAGTCTTCCCAGTGTGGGGTCCAGCCGATGATGGTTTCGTGGCCGGCGACGGTGCCGCGGCAGCGGCGGATGATCCATTCGAGGACACGCATGTTGTCGCTGAAGCCGGGCCAGAGGAATTTGCCGTCGGGGCCTTTGCGGAACCAATTGACGTGGAAGATGCGGGGGAGGTGGCGGATGTGGCGGCGCATTTCGAGCCAGTGGGAGAAGTACTCGCCGACATCGTAGCCGCAGAACGGGAGCATGGCCATGGGGTCGCGGCGGACCTGGCCGATGGCACCGGTGGCTGCGGCGGTGGTTTCGCTGCCCATGGTGGAGCCGATGTAGACCCCGTGGGCCCAGTTGAAGCTCTGGTAGACGAGCGGCATGGTGCCTGGGCGGCGGCCGCCGAAGATGATGGCGCTGATGGGGACCCCTTCGGGATTCTGCCATGCCGGGTCGATGCTAGGGCATTGTTCTGCGGGGGCAGTGAAGCGGCTGTTGGCGTGGGCGGCGGGGCGGCCGCAGTCGGGTGACCAGTCCTTGCCCTGCCAGTCGGTGAGATGGGCGGGTGGGGAGTCGGTGAGGCCTTCCCACCAGACATCGCCGTCGTCGGTGAGGGCGACGTTAGTGAAGATGGTGTTTCTGGCGATGGCGGCGATGGCGTTGGCGTTGGAGGAAGGGGAAGTGCCGGGGGCGACGCCGAAGAAGCCGGTTTCGGGGTTGATGGCGCGGAGACGGCCTTCGCTGTCAGGGCGGAGCCATGCGATGTCGTCGCCGACGAGCGTGGTGCGCCAGCCGGCCTTGCGGTAGGATTCCGGGGGGACGAGCATGGCGAGGTTGGTTTTGCCGCAGGCGCTAGGGAAGGCGGCGGCGACGTAGGTGGAGTTGCCGTCGGGGTCGTGGATGCCGAGGATGAGCATGTGTTCTGCGAGCCATGCTTCTTCGCGGGCGATCCAGCTGGCGAGGCGGAGGGCGACGCATTTTTTACCGAGGAGGGCGTTGCCGCCGTAGCCGCTGCCGAAGGACCAGACGGCGGGGTCCTGAGGGAAGTGGACGATGTATTTGTCTTCGTTGCAGGGCCATGAGACGTCAGGGGTACCGGGGGGGAGCGGGTGGCCGACACTGTGGAGACAGGGGAGCCAGCGGCCGGTGGTGCCGAGTTTGTTCCAGACACGGGCGCCCATGTGGGCCATGGTGCGCATGCTGACGACGACGTAGGGGGAGTCGGTGATTTCGACCCCGACGAGGGCGAGCGGGGAGTCGAGCGGGCCCATGCAGAAGGGGACGACGTAGAGCGTGCGGCCCTGCATGGATCCGGCGAATTTGGCGCGGAGTCTGGCCTTCATTTCGGCCGGGGGCATCCAGTTGTTGGTGGGGCCGGCTTCGTTGCGGCGTTTGGTGCAGATGAAGGTGCGGTCTTCGACGCGGGCGACGTCTGAGGGGGCGGAGCGTGCGAGGAAGCAGCCTGGGCGTTTCTCGGGGTTGAGGGGGATGAAGGTGCCGCGGGCGACGAGGAGACTGGTTAGGGCGGCGTATTCGGCGTCTGAGCCATCGCACCAGTGGACGGCGTCGGGGGTGCAGAGGGCGGTGATTTCTTCGACCCACGCGAGGATTTCGGGATGATTGGTCATGGTTGATTCGGCTTGGGCAGCATAGAGCGGCCGGGGAGGAAACTCATGCAGAAAGCGCGCCAGCGGATGAAGTGAAGCGACAAAGCCAGGAAGTGCGGAGTCCTTGGGTTGGGAGGCAGCTGGGTGTGGTGGCTGTCGGTGCTGCGTGGTGCAGATGCTGCGGCAGCAGGATGCGGCAGGGTGTTGCGTGTGGTGCTCCCGTCAGGAATCGAACCTGAATCACCGGCTTCGGAGACCAGTGTCTTATCCGTTAGACTACAGGAGCAGAGCGGCCGGGAGGATAAGGGAAAGCCCGGCGGCGGGAGGACATTCTGGCTTTACAGGAGAGGTTTCGCAACCAGTTTTCCGAAACTTCGCACAGACTCTTTTGGAGTGGTGCTGGAAGCGACGATTTCCCATGAGTACGCCCCCTGTTCGACCCCTTCGTCTGGTGATCAAGTTTGGATCCGGTATATTGACGCGCCCTGATACGGCGGCGCTGGATGAGAGTCAGTTTGCGAGATTGACGCAGGCGATTGCGATTCTGAAGCAGGAGGGGCACGAAGTGATTGTGGTGACGAGTGGGGCGGTGGCGGCTGGGTTGGGGGCGATGGGGTTTGTGAAGCGGCCTGCGGAGACTGGGCAATTGCAGGCGTGTGCGGCGGTGGGGCAGACGCGGTTGATGCACAAGTATGCGACGTTGCTGGGGGCGTGCGGGTTGCAGGTGGGTCAGCTGCTGGTGACGCACGAGGATTTTGCGGATCCGGTGCGGCGTGGGAATCTGGAGACGACCCTGAGGCGATTGATGGAGCGGCCGACGGTGGTGCCGGTGATCAATGAGAATGATTCGGTGGCGACGGAGGAACTGAAGTTCGGGGACAACGATGCGTTGTCGGCGGATGTGGCGGTGCTGGCGCGGGCGGATCTACTGATTTTGTTTACGAGTGTGGACGGATTGATGCCGCCTGGGGACGGTGGGCGGATTGTGGAGTATGTGGCGGACGTGGCGGAGGTGATGGGGTATGCGCGGGATGAGAAGGGAGAGTACTCGGTGGGGGGGATGGCGAGCAAGTTGCGGGCGGTGGAGAAGGCGGTGGGGGCTGGGGTGGCGACGATGATTGCGAACGGGAGGAGAGCCGAGCAGATTCCGGATCTGGTGGCAGGCGGTGGGGTGGCGACGCGGTTTGCGGCGCGGGCGCGGGGGTGAGCGGCGGGTCAGCGGATGTCGGTGATTTCGTTGAAGTAGACCTTGATGAAGTTCATGCCTTTTTCTTCGTCGTAGCCGCGTTCGATGGAGTCCGGGGATTCTGTGGATTCTGGTTTGAGGTGGATTTCGATGCCGGAGTCGAGTTTGAGGACGGCGGCGACGCGTTTGGAGGCTTTTTTGACTTCCTTTGGGGCGATGGCGAAGGAGCGCTGGAGGGGGACGCCTGCGTCTGCTTCGAAGCGCTGTCTGGCTTCTTCGAAGGAGGCGACGGCTTCCGGGGTTTTGAGGACCTCGGATTCGAAGTCGGACATGTCGAAGTCTTCGCGGCCGTCGAACCATGAGAGGGCTTCGCGGGAGGCGCGGGCGGTGTCTTCCGGGGCGTTGGCGACGTCGGGTTGATTGCGGACGGCGGCGACGGCCATTTCGGTGTAGGTCTGGGTGAGGAAAGCGGAGTCCGGGATGGCCTGGAGGCCGAGGAATTCGCGGACCCAGAAGCGGCTTTCGCTGCCGGCGCGGTCGAAGGTGAGGACGCAGAAGCCGGTGTTCTGCCAGTGGTTGAGGATGAGACAGCCCTTGTCGATTTTTTCGGGGTTGATGCCCTGGGCGGTGCGGAGGGTGAGGTCACCGTCTTCGGAGGCGATGCTGAGGAAGGGGGCGACGGTTTCGGATTTGAGGATGCAGATGGCTTTGACGGTTTCTGATTCGATGCCGACGCCTTCGACGAGACCGATGCAGAGGTCGCCGGATTTGATGTTGGGGTGCTGGGATTTGGCGTAGAGACGGCGGGCGATGGCGCAGCCGTTGTCGAGGAGGGCGGCGGGGTCGTTGAAGATGCCCTTGGCGAGGGCGTTCATCTCGTGGGATTCGAGGGAAGTGGTGTGGTGGAAGCGGTGGGGGAGGAGATTGCGGAATGGTTTGAGGAAGAGGGCGGTGAGGAGGTCGCGGTCTTCGTCGGCGACGCGGAGGACCTCACGGGAGACCTGGAGAGGTTCGTCGCGCTGGGGGTTGCCGATTTTGGCGAGGACGAGCTGGGTGACGGCGGCGGAGGGGAAGCGGATGCGGAGAGAAGACATGGGAGGGCTGGCACCCTACGCGGGAAGCGGGCGGTGCAAGCAGTGAGACGGGGGGAAGTGGGTGGATTTCAGCGCTGGGCGGAGCGTTTGCGGACGTGACGCCATGTGCCCCAGAGGTGGATGCTGGCCCATGCGAGGACGGCGGCGGCGAGACCGCCGGCGACGAGGTTGGCTGGTTGCTGGAAGGTGGAGTAGAGGGCGGCTCCGGAGCGTTCGAGGAAGCCGCGTTGTTCGCCGTCGCCGAAGATTTCCTTGCGAGCGGCGATGACGGCGGCGGTGCCGGAGCCTGCGAGGAGGAGACGCGGGTGTTTTTCGATCCATGCGAGGGATCTGGCTGGGGAGGAGCGGATGAAGGAGAGGAAGGCGGAGCGTTCGGCGGCGGGGAGACTGGCGAGGGAGTCGGCGTGGCGGGAGAGGAGGATGGCCTGGTCGGTGGAGAGCGAGCGGGCGACGTCGAGGCCTTCGGTGCCGAGGCGTGAGGCGAGGGAAGGGGCGAGGCCGGGGTGGCGGGCGGCGGTTTCGAGGGCGGCGGGGCCGAATTCGGAGACCATGCGGGAGACGGCGGCGGGTTCGGAGGCGAGGGCGCGGAGACCGTTGGCGGCGAGGTCCTGGGGGAGTTGGTCGACGGCGCGGATGACAGTGCCGGGGGCTCCGCGGAGGGCGGAGAGGGCGACGACCCCGTGTTGTTCTGCGGTGGCGGCGATGCGGCGCATGAGGGCGTCGCCGCCTTCGCGCTGGGCGGCTTCGAGGATTTCCTGGACGGCTTTGGTGCCGCCGAGCTGGGCGAGTTCGGCGGAGGATTTGGCGGCGGCCTGGGAGGAGCCGCGTTTGGCGAGGGATTCGACGAGTTCGGAGGCGACGCGGGCGGCGGCTCCGGATTGAGCGGCGAGGGGGAGTGCGGAAAGGATGAGGGAGAGCGAGAGGAGGAGCGCTTTCATGGTAGGGGCGGGGTCAGGGGAGGGGCTGAGGGAGGGAGAGAGCGGAGCGGAGGGCGGCGGCGGAGCCGGCTTCGTGGCGGGAGATTTCGGAGCGGAGGAGGGAGGCGAGCCCGTGGTCGCCATCGACGAGAGCGGCTTTGGACTGAGAGAGGAAGGTGCGCGTCTGGGCGGTGATTTTTTCTTCGAAGGCGTCGGTCATCCACCAATCGACGGCGGCCCCGGCGATGAAGCCCCCGGCGACGCCGATGATGGTGCCGATGCCTGGGGCGAGGGCGGTGCCACCGGCGGCACCGGCGGCGGAGGCGGAGGCGGCTGCGCCGCCAGCGGCGGCGGCGGAGGTGGCGATGCGTGAGGCGGCCTGGGCCATGACGACGCGGATGAGATTGCGGACGGCTTCTTCAGCGGCGAAGCCTGCGGCGAGACTGCCGGTGCCGACGGCGACTGATTGGTTAGGCATCGAGGCGAGGAGCGCGGGGATTTCTCTGGTGAGAGAGGACGAGAAGCGGGAGAGCGTTTCGGATTGGAGGGAGACGGGGAGGTCTGAGGTTTTGAGGGCGGCGTCGAGGGAGGCGGCGAGTTCGTTGCGACTGGCTTCGAGGTCGAAGGTGAGTTGGGCGAGGATGGCGCGGAGGTCGGCTTCGAGTTTAGGTTCCGAGACGACGTGGAGGGCGAACTGTTCCTGGACGAGGGCGGCGGTCCATGAGTGGTCGGGTTTCCGTTCGGCGGATTCGACGCCGGTGCGGTAGAGGATCTTGAAGCGGAGGCCCCAGCCGGTGAGGGCGTTGGCGAATTTGGGGGCTCCGTCGCTGTAGGAGATGAAGGTGGCGTCGATGGCGTCGAGGGCGCGCTGGAGGGCGGCGGCGTGGCGGGCGTGAGCGGCGTCGAGGAGCGGGGAGGCGGTGGAGGAGAAGAAGGCAGCGCGGGAGGCGGCGTCGAGGTTTTGGGTGGGCGACTGCGGGTGGGCAGGGGATTGGGTGATGGCGTTGAGGTGCCAGAGGAGGACGGCGGCGAGAGCGGCCGTGGTGAGGGAAGCGGCGGCGGCGAACGACAGCCGGGGAGGCGGACGCCTTGAGGGCGGAGAGGAGGCGCTCATGGTTGCGGACCGCCGGAAAGCGAGAGACGGGTTGCGGAAGGAAATATCGACGAAACTGAACCTGCCGCAAGCCGATGCTGAACGAACCGCTGCCATTTGCTGCTGCTGTACTGACTGGGGGGAAGTCGAGCCGGATGGGGCGTGACAAGGGGGGATTGGAGTGGGGCGGACAGCCATTGTGGCGGCATCAGCTGGAGGTATTGCGGGGGATTGGGCCGGTGGAGGTGATGCGGTCGTGCCGGGACGCGGGTGATGGATTGGGAGAGCCGTGGTTTCGGAGTGTGGCGGATGTGGTGGCGGAGAGCGGGCCGATGGGGGGGATTGCGGCGTGTCTGGCGACGACGGAAGCGCCGCTGCTGGTGGTGTTAGGGGTGGATATGCCGATGGTGCCGGGCGAGTTGCTGCGGCGGATGGCTAGTGTGGCGACGGCCGGGTGCGGCGTGGCGGTGCGGCGGGAGATGGAAGGCGGGCGATGGCTGTGGGAGCCGCTGGCGGCGGTGTGGCCGCGGGTAGCGCTGGGGAGGGTGGAGGCGGCGCTGGGGGAAGGGCGGTTGAGTCTGCAGCGGCTGATGGATGAACTGGCTAGGGCGGGGATGATGAGGGAGTGGGGGGAGGAGGTGCCGGTGGAGTGGCTAGCGAATGCGAACACGCCGGAGGAATGGGCGGCGCTGGGGCGGGTGTTGGGATGAATGGAGGTCCGGCGGACCAAGAGGCACAGGGGGTGAATGAAGGCTAGGAGAGCGAGAGGCAGGCAGAGAAGTGGCGATTGGTCGTCTCGGGGGGGGCGGGGTGGAGGGGGGACCCCTACGGGGTCCTGTGAGATTTTGTGAGTTGCCGGGGGTACCGCGAGTAGCTCGCGGCACCCCCGGTTATCAATCGGTCGTCCCTACGGGACGCGGGTGAGGAAAGTAGGGGACGGGGCGGACCGGTTGTCCCTACGGGACGCGGGGTTGGAGGGGGCCGAGAGGTTTGGGGGGTGTCGGCGCGGGGGGGATGGTTCAGGGAAGATGGTCTGGGTGCCATTTGAGGCCGTGAGCCTTGACCATATCATGCAGTTCATCGGTGAATGTTCTGATGCGGTGGTGTTCTTCCTGGTTTTGGATGTAAGCGATCAGCGGAGGGCGGCCCTGGAGGTTCGTGGTGAAGGCACCATAGCCTTCCTGCCAGTAATTGAATGCTGGGAACACGCCATGGCCTTTGATCCAGTCGGAGGCGGCGGTTTTGATGGTTTTGATCAGGTCCGCCAATGCGAGGGAAGGGTGGAGGGATGTGAGGATATGAAGGTGGTCCTCGACCCCTCCAATGCGGTAGAGCTGGCAGCGATGGTTTGTCAGAATGCCGGTGATGAATTGGAAGAGGTCATTGCGCCGCGATTTGTGGAGTACGCGCACCCGGTGCTTGGTGCCGAAGACGATGTGGTAAGTGATGTCGGTGTAAGTTGGCATCTGGGTTTTTATTTTGCCGTAAATGCGGTGATGTGCAAATGTTTTGTGTTGAAGGGACCGAGGAATCAGGGGGTGAGGTGGAGGACGGGGTGGAGGGGGACCCCTACGGGGTCCTGTGTGATTTTGTGAGTTGCCGGGGGTACCGCGAGTGGCTCGCGGCACCCCCGGTTATTCATCGGTCGTCCCTACGGGACGCGGGTGAGGCGAGTATGGGAGGGGCGGACCGGTCGTCTCTACGGGGGCGCGGGGGCGTAGGGACCCATGCGGTATGGGTGGGGGTCCGTGGGGGGGCGCGGTGGGTGGCGCGGAGTGGGCGGGGTGGAAGGGTGGACCCCTACGGGGTCCTGTCAGATTTTGTGAGTTGCCGGGGGTACCGCGAGTGGCTCGCGGCACCCCCGGTTATTAATCGGTCGTCCCTACGGGACGCGGGTGAGGCGAGTATGGGAGGGGCGGACCGGTCGTCCTTACGGGACGCGGGGGTGGAGGGGGCCGATAGGTTTGGTTGGGTGTCCGATCGAGGGGCGCACCGGTTGGGTTTGTGAGCGGTGAGCTCAGGGGAGGAGGCGGACGCGGTAGAACCAGCGGGAGGCTGGTGGGCGGGAGGTGTCAGTGAATTCGGAGACGGGGCCGGAGGCGGTGACGGGCGGGTTGAGGTCGGACCATGCGGCTGGGTCGTCGAGGCGCTGGGCGCGTTGGACGCGGTAGGAGAGGCCTGGGGAGGATGCCCATGTGAGGGTGGCGTGGCCGGAGACTGGGTCGATGGAGATGTTCTGGATGGCGAGGGCGCTGGTGCCGTCGGCGGGGAGTGTGCCGGCGGCGAATTCAGCGGCATTGGATTGGCCGTCGCCGTCGGGGTCAGCGGATGGGGATTGGGCGAGGGTGGCGAAGTGGAGGATTTCCCATGCGTCGGGGAGCCCGTCGGCGTCGGCGTCGCCGGGGAGACTTTCGAGGACGGCGACGTCCTTGAGGAGGAAGAACTCGTTGGCGGAGTTGGAATTGGCGTCGGCGAGGATGCGGATGGAGAGGACGTCTGCGGGGACCGAGTAGACGAAGGTGAAGGTTCCGCGGGAGAATTCGGGGCCGGTGGCGAGGGCGATGTTGAATTCGTCGCTGGCGGCGGCGGCGGTGTATTCTGCGGTGGTGGGGGCGGTGAAGCCGTTGAGGGTGCCGTCGGCGGGGGATTTGTCGGCGGGGAGACCGGTGATGAGATTGACTCGTTCGGTGAGGCCGCCTTCGCGGGTCAGTTCGACTTCGAGCCGGAATGTGTCATTGGATTCGAAGCCGGAGGTGATGCTGTCTTCGAAGGCGCGGAGAGTGGCGAGGACGCTGACATTCTGGAAGCCTGCGGTGGGGATGGGTGCGGATTCGAGGAGCCCTTCACCGGCGACGGCGACGCGGGCGAGATTGAAGAATGAGGTTAGGGAATCGACGGGGAATTCGGTATCGCCGGTGGCTGGGGCGGAGGCCTGACGCCAGACTGGGGCGACGGTGCCGGGGAGACTGTAGATGACGGAGGAGGAGCCGCCGAGACGGTTGCGGCCGATGGCGATGGGGAGGCCGGTTGGGGAGATGGGGATGGTGCGGCGGATGGAGGGGTCCGACTGGTCGATGATGACGATGGCGGCGGTGGAGACGGGGACGGAGAGAGTGGAGGCGGTTCCGTAGGGGCCGGTGCCGAGGAGAGAGTTAGCGGCGTCCGAGGAACGGGCTTCCCATGAGTTCCCGAGGGCGGTGCCTGCTGGGGTGATGGAGAACGAGTAGAGGTCGTCGTCCGGGGAAGCTGCGTCGGTGCCGGGGAGCCGGGAGAAGCCGGTGGGAGCGAAGGTGGTGCTGAGGGCGGCGGCGGGGATGGTGATGGAGACGTTTGTGAAGCAGGAAGGATTGCCTTGTTCCTCGACGCGGAAGGAGATGTTCTGGGGGACGCCGGCGGCGTCGGTGGCTGGGCGGGTGATGGTGAGAGCGCCGGCGGTGCCGAAGGTGGAGGTGACTTCCGAGCCTGGGCCGAAGCCGGAGGTGGTCCATTGGGGGGAGGAAGTGCCTGCGCCGTCGACCTTGAGGGTGAAGCTGAGGGCGTCGTTGGAGCGGATGTTGTCGCCTTTGTTATCGTAGAAGACGTCGGAGACGGCGGCGGTGACGAGGCAGGGACTGATGGTGGCGTCGTCGAACCAGATGGTTTCGTTAGTTGAGTCGGTGCCGCCCTGGATGACGAGTCTGGCGGCGGAAGCGCCGCTGGTGGTGATCTGGGTACCGCGGGAGACCCATTGGTCTTTGAAGGCGTCGAGGAGGGCTGGGCCGGAGAGGAGCGGGACGAGTTCTGCGGGAGGGGAAGGTTCTGCGAAGGTGACTCCGTCGGAGCTGAGTTCGATGAAGACGCGGAGATTGTCGAGGGTTTCGAAGCCGCTGGAGGCGTCGTTGGTGCGGACGCGGATGGAGGCACCGAGAGTGGCGAGGCCGGAGACGCTGACGGGTTCGGTGACGAAGCGGGAGGCTTCGGCGTCGCGGAGGCGGAGGACCTTCTGGGCGGTGCCGTCGAGGGTTTCGCTGACGACGCAGCCGCCGGAGAGGTCGGTGGTGCCGCGGAGGGTGGGGGAGACCATGAACCATGCGAGGTCCGACTGGCCGGAGTTGGGGGCGAAGTGGTGTTCGGCGACGGGGATGACGGTGGCGGTGGTGCTGCCGTTGACCCATGGGACGTCGGTGAAGGAGATGCTGAGGCCTGCGGGAGGGAGAGGGCGAGGGTCGAGGTCGAGGAGGGTTAGGGCGAAGCCCATGTCCGAGCTGGTGTTGTTGGTCTGGTGGACGGAGACGGCGATGCGGTGGTTGCCGGCGGCGAGACGTCCGGTGAGACCGCCGAGGAAGACCATCTGGGTTTGTTTTTCGTTATCGAAGCCGGTGGGGGTGAAGGCGCGGCAGCCGGGGACTGGGACGGCGGCGCTGGCGGCGGGGATGGCTCCGGTGAGGTGGCTAGGGGCCTGGGGTCTCCAGCCGTTGTGAGCGGTGGAGGTGGTGAAGGAAGTGTTGGTGAGGGTGGCGGCGATGTGGACGGGGATGCCGGGGAGATTGTCGATGTAGATGTAGGCACCGTCGTCGGCGAGGATCTGGGCCCAGAGGTTGGAGGACTCGCGGGCGAGGTTGAAGGAAGTGCGGAAGTAGGCGGCGTTGTTGTTTGCGCCGGTGGCGGCGGTGTTGATGGAGGTGGCGGTGCCTGGGGCGAGGTCGATGCCGCCGAAGCCGAAGGGTGCGGGGCGGGAGAGGGAGAAGGCGAGGGCTGGGGTGCTGTTGTAGGAGGAAGTGTTGCCTGGGAGTTTCCATGTGGAGTCCCATGAGGCGTCGGTGGTGGGGTTTTCGCCGTTGATGGGGTGGAGCCAGTCCCAGTTGGAGAAGAAGGGGAGGACGACGCGGCCGTTGCGTTCCATGGTGACGGTGAGGTCGAAGGGGGCGGCGGCGGTGGTGGAGTTGCCGGAGACCTGGATGCGGACGGGGGTGCCTGCGGTGACGGCGAAGAGATTGCCGGGGCGACCGATGCCGGGGGTGGCGGGTGGGCCGGCGGCGCCTGCGGAGGAAGTGGTGGAGCCGATGCGGGAGATGGAGGAGAGGGCTGTGCCGAGGTAGGCGTTAGCGTGCATGATGCCTGCGGCGGTGCCGGTTCCCTGAGCGACGAGGGAGATGGAGGCGAGGCCGGATGCGGCGGGTGTCCATGTGAACCAGACCGTGCGTGGTGCGGAGCCGGTGACGACGGCGTTCTGGAGGTGGGGTGAAGGTTCGCCGGCCTGGGAAGTGGCGTTGACGTTTGTGCCGGAGACGGTGCCGGGGGTGGGGATGACGGTGGCGCTGGCGAAGTTATCGTTAGCGGGGGCCTGGGCGAAGGCGGGGGTGGAGGAGAGGAGGGCTACCGAGGCGGCGGAGAGCAGAGCTTTCATGGTGCTGGGGAGGGGGAGGAGAGTGAGGGGGATTGGGGGAAATGTCCGGCAGAAATGGCGTGGGGCAACCGGAACGGTGGAGCCGCGCGGAGGGATGGGATAGGTTGGGGATGGGTTAAAAAAGAAACGCCCGGTCGGCGCGGGTGAGGCGCGGACCGGGCGTTCGGGAGAGTGGTGGCTGGGTTAGCCGACGATGGGGGCGAGGTTTTCCTTGCACCACTGACCGTTCTGGATGGTGACGCCGTCCGGGTCGTCGACGGCGACGTGGGCTTCATCTTCGCAGATGATCCAGCCGGAGTAGTTGCGGAGGACGAGCCACTCGGTGATTTTGTGGAAGTCGAGTTTTCCGGTGCCCATCTGGGCCCATGGTTCCGGGCCGTTGCCGGAGAAGTCCTTGTAGTGGATGTGGTTGACGAGGTGGGCCCACTTATTGAGGGTGGCGATGACGTCCATGCCGCCGCGGATGATGTGGCCGACGTCCGGGGTCCAGCCGGTGACTTTGGGGTCGAGGCTGCTGAGGACGACGTCGTAGTCTTCCTGGGTGCGGACGATGGAGGCGGGAGGGCTGTTGGGGTGATAGGAGCACTTGAGGCCCTGATCGGCGGCGCGTTTGGAGACGTTGTTGACGTTGCGGGCGACGTTGAGGCGGCGGCGCTGGAGGTCTTTGGAGCGGCCGCTGGGGAGGGTGACGGTGCCGAGCATGGCACCTGGGAAGTGCTTGAGGAGATTGATGGTGAAGTCTGCGGCGGCGCGTTCGTTGGGGGCTTCTTCTTCGCCGTCCCATGCGCAGACGAGGGCGAGGCCTGCGAGTTTCATGTTGTGGGCGTCGAGGGCGTCCTTGAGGCGGATGGGGTCGCAGAAGTCGCCGAGCCAGTATTTGCCGCAGCCGAGGGCGCTTTCTGAGATTTCGAGGACCATGGGCTCGATGCCGGTGAAGCCGGCCTGAGCGGCGACCTTGATCATGTGGTCGAGCTTATTGTCGTAGCCCTTGCCGGTGCCCTGCATGAACCATGTGTAGACTTCGGAGCCGAACTGGATGTTTCCCATGGGGTAGTGGAGTTGAGTGGGGTGGATGATGAGGGGATGGAAGGCATCCATGAAGGGGGATGCCGAGGAGGGTTTAGCGTCGGGAGCGTGGCGCGACAAGTCTGGAAATTGACCGTGGGCGCGGCGGTGGGGCGTGTCAGAGGTTGGCGAGTTCGGGCATTTCGTCGATGAGGGCCTTCCAATTGACGGGGGTGCCTGGGTTGGCTGGGGAGATGAGGATGAGGACTGGGGCTGGGCCGCCTTGTCCGAAGGAGAGACGGCGAGCGGCGGACTGGAGCCAGACCTTGGCGGGGGAGTCGTGGCGGGATTGGCCGTTGGAGAACCAGAAGACGGCTTCTGAGGAGAGGGAATCTTTTTTGAGTTCGAGGCGGCAGGCGTTGCCGCCGGGGATGGGGAAGGAGTGGCGAGCGGTGGTGAGCCAGCCTGAGCCGCGGAGGCAGTATTCGGGGTCGTGCATGGCGTGGCGGTTTCTGGTGCCGTCGATGATGGAGATGAGGACGCGCTGGGTGGGGGTCTGGCAGAGCCGTTTGATGCAGCGGGCTTCGCCGATGACGGGGATTTCTGCGGCGTCGAGGGGGACCTCGCGGGAGGCGTAGCGAGTGCCTTTGAGGGGGAAGGCGTTGAGTCTGGCGGAGGCGTCGGTGAGGGGGATGAAGGAGGCGGCGGCCATGATAAGGGCCGTGAGGGCGACGCCGGAGAGGAGGATTCTGCGGGAGGAGGATGGGGTGGCGGCGGGGGCCTTGGCTTGGGGATCTGGAGCGGTCATGCGAGTGAGCTGGGCGTGGGCGGCTTTACTGGGGGAGGGAGGAAGAGGGCAAGAGCGCCGAGGGAGGCGAGGGCGAGGCGGATGGCGGTGGCGGCGGGCCATGTGGCGGTGAACCAGCCGGAGGCGGGCATCCATGCGAAGGCGGCGATGAGCCAGAGGGCGAGGCGGAGGTTTGGGGCGTGGCAGAGTGCGGCGAGGGCGAGGGCGAGGGCGGTGTGGGCGAGGGCGTGGATGGAGAGGAGGGCGCTGGCGGCGAGGGAGAGGAGGGCGAGGGCGACGAGCGAGGAGGAACGGGTTGGGTGGCTGGCTGGGAATTTGAGACGATTGGAGAGGTGGAGGATGAGGGGGGCGAGCCAGATGAGGAAGGAGAGTGGGGAGAAGCGATCGAGCGGGGCGTGGAGGAAGGCGTCCGAGAGGGAGGGAGCGGCGGCGAGGGTGGCGAGCGCGAGGGTGAGGCCCGCCGGGCTGGTGAGGGCGCGGATCATGGTGGCGGGGCGGAGTGTGAGGTGGTGGTGGTGATGGTGCGATGGGTTGGTGAGGCCCATGAGCGGAAGAGGGCGAGGCAGGCGGCGAAGATGGCGGCGAGGACGGCCCAGCCGGAGACATTGTGGAACCAGCCTGAGGCGAAGGCGTGGCCGGAGCTGAGGGTGACGGCGGAGAGGAGGAGGACGCGGAGCGTGTTACCGAGCCATGCGGCGGCGGCGAGGATGGGGAGGGCGAGCCAGAAGCGGCGGGAGCGGCCGAGTTCGAGGAGGGCGGCGGCGGTGCCTGCGAGGAGCATGGCCTGGAGCGAGCCGAGGCCAGCGCAGGCGGCTTCGACGGAGAGCGGTTCGCCCTGGATGGAGAGTTGGGTGCCTTCGCGGGTGAGATCGAAGCCAGCGGCGGAGAAGGCGAGTTCGGAGATCCATGCGGCGGAGAGCCGGAAGTACCAGCCGAGGCCGCCAGCGCCGACGAGCCATGGGAAGCCGAGGAGCGGGAGGATGAGGAGCCGCTTTGGGGGGATGGAGGAGAGACTGTGGAGGAGGCCGGAGGCGGCAACGGCGAGAACCCAGCCGAGACCGCTGAGGAACGGGAGGCTGAGTGATTCACCGAGGGCGACGGCGGCGATGGCGGCGCCGAGAGTGGGCCACGAGCAGGGATGGCGGCGATTGAGCGACCATGGCTGGCCGAGATGCCATGCGAGGGGGAAGGCGATGAGGAGCGGGGCGGCGTCGGCGAGGGACATGTCGCCCTGCTGGACTGCGCGCCACCAGAGCACGGCACCTGAGGTGACGAGCGCGCTGGCGGCGATGGCGTCCCGGCCGTTCATTTAGGGGGCGTGGCGGGGAGATGGAGTTGGTTGGCGCGGGACTGCATGACGTCTGGGAGCAGTTCGCGGAGGTCCATGGAGGCTTCCTTGGAGGCGTCGTGGTTGCCGGATTTGACGGCTTCGCGGAGGACCCATGTGGCTCCTTCCGGGGAACCGGCGGCGGCGGCTTCCTTGTAGAGGGCGGAGGCTTCGGCGGATTTACCGGTGGCGAGGGCGAGTTTGGCGGCGATTTCCTTGCCGGGGAGGGAATCTGCGAAGCCTGGGGAAGAGGCGAGTGTGGCGGCGGCGGTGGGGAAGTCCTGTTTTTCGAGGGAGGCGAGGCAGAGGAGCCATGCGGCGCGGCGGCCGGCGTCGGAGTTGTCGGTGGCGGTGGTTGCGAGGCGTTTGAGGCCTTCGGGGATTTTGCCGCTGGCGATGAGGCATTCTGCGGCGAGGCCGTTGAGGAGAGGGGAGGAGGCGTTGGCGAGGAGCGTGGCGGCGGCGGCGGGGCCCCGGTTGAGCCGGTGGCACATGGCGACGGTGTAGGTCATGTCGTCGGGCACCCCTTCCAAGGAGTCCCATGGGTGGAGGCGGAGGGCGGCTTCGCGCCAGCCGCCGACGGCGAAGGTGAGGGCGATGGCTGCGGGGTGGCGAGCGACGGCGAGGACGGCGGGGTTGTCGGTGGAGGAGGAGGCGCGAGCGGCGGCGGTGAGGTTTCTGAGTTGTTCGAACCATGCGGGGCTGGAGCTGCCGCGTGGGAGCGGGGGCCAGACGATGTTTTCGAGGGAGCGTTCGGCGCGGAGGGCGAGGACGGTGCGGAGGGCGGCGGAGAGTTCCGGGGCGATATTGGCGGCCATGGCTGGCTGGGCCGCGAGGGAGGTGGAAGCGTCCGATTCGTTGCCAGACTGGAAGAGGTCGAGGAGGTTGAGCCACCAGACCTCGCCGTGCATGCGGAGGGCGTCGGTGTGGGTGGCGTCGGTGGAGGCGATCCAGTGGCCTGGGGGGGCGAGTTCCATGGCGTCGAGAGCGACGCTCCATGCGCCTCCTTTATTCTGCCAGTGGATGGGGGAACCGGAGGCGAGGGTGGGGTTGACGACCCGGGCCCAGAAGCGGCCTTTGACTTCCATGAATCCTGCGGAGCGGTCTTCGGTGACGTCGAGCCATGTGGGGATGGCGTGGTCGAAGTCTCCGCAGCGGATATAGAATTGGGCGAGCTGGTCTCTGCGGAGGGAGTTGTCTGGTTCTGCGACGAGAGCGGCGACGTATTCGACGCGGGCTTCGGGCCAGCGGCCGAGGGCTTCCATGATCTGGCCGCGGAAGGAGCGGACGTCGGCGTTTTTGGGGTCGAGGGAGTAGGCGTTTTCGAGTTCCTGCCATGCGGCGGTCATGTCGTCGGGTGCCTTGAGGATGGCGAGGCGCATGAGCCGCTGGGCTTCATCGGCTGGGCTCCAGCCTTTGGCGGCGTCGAGGAGGATGCGGGCGTCGGGGCCTTTGGCGTTGGCGATGAGGCCATCGACTTCAGCGAGCGTCCATGCGGCTGGCTGGGCAGATTTGCCGCGCCATGCTGCGACGAGGGAGGCGGCGGGTTCTGAGGCGCCGCGGACGGAGAGGGCGCGATGGACGAGGAGGGCGGCGGGTTCGTGAGCGATGATGCGGTCAGGTTCGCGTTCCCAGATGGCGAGGAGCCTTGGTGTCTGCATCGCCTTGGTGGCGGCGGCGACCTCGAGGTCCTGGGCGGTTTTGGAGGCGCGGGTGGCTGGGCCGGCGCGGTCGAGGGCGGCGATGGCTTCCGCTGGTTTGCCCTGTTCGAGGGCGGTGCGAGCTTCGTCGAGGGCGATGGAGGCGCTGCGCTGCATGGCGGTGGAGCGCCACCATTTGAATGCGCCGAAGGAGGAGGCACCGATCGCGAGAGCGAGGGCAAACCAGAGCGGAAGTCGCCGGATTTTCATGCTGTGGCCGTGGAACGGCGGGTGCGGCGCTGGAAGGCGAGGCCGAGGAGGCCGAGGAGGGTGGTGGCCATGGCTGGTTCCGGCGTGGAGGTCAGGTTGCGGATGTTGGCTGCGCCGATATCGACGGCGAAGAGGAGGTCATTGAAGTCGCGGTCGCCGCCGCCCCAGAGGTCTTCGAAGCCGATGATGAGGAAGGGGCTGTTGGCCATGGCGTAGGCGAAGGCGACGACGTGGTTGATGCCGTCCTTATTGACCGACTGGTCTGTGGAGAAGATATTGGAACCGCCGCTGGCGCCGTTGGCGATGAGGAAGAAGTCGAGGACGGTGCCTTTGTCCATGCGGCCGAGGTTGACGAAGTCACCAGGGAGGAGGGGTGCGGAGCTGGTGCGTTTCGGGTCTTTGGCTGGGTCGTAGGAGGAGACGGTGCTGGAGGCGTTGGGGAAGATGAGCTGGGGATCGCCTTCGGAGATGCCGGAGCCGGTGGTGTTGAAGCCGAGGGTGTTGTTGAAGCCTGCGCCTTCGCCGACGAAGTAGACGCGGACGTCGGATTTCTCCTGGAGTTTGAGTTTGGAGGGGTCGAGGAGGAGGCGGGAGTCGTTGACGGCGACTTTTTCTCCGAGGCTTTTCTTGAGGAAGTCGTTGAGGGCAGGGAGGGCTTCCTTCTGGAAGGCAGCGGAGCGGTCATCGGAGCCGGCAGCCATGACTGGGGCGACGATGTCGAGTTTGAAGGGCCGGGCGGCGGACTGGACTGGGGATTCTTTGCCGGCGAAGTCGTTTTTGCCGTCGTCGTTGTTGTCTTCGGCCTTGGCTTCGGCGGCTTTCTTGGCTTCTTCGGCCTTGGCTTCGGCGTTGGCCTTAGCGGCTGCGGCGTTGGCGTTTGCGTTGGCATTCTGAGCGGCGGCCGGGGAGGCGGCGGCGAAGAGTGCGGCGGCGGTGAGGCCGAGGGTGAGGTTCAGTTTGAGTGATACAGGTTGTTTGGTCATGTGGGGAAGTTGGGGCAGGCTTTGGGAGAGAAAATCCCCTCAGTTGGGTGGAACATCATTTTCTGTCGCCGTCGAGGTAGCGGAGGACGGCTTCGGTGCGGGTGCGGACCTGGAGCTTGCGATAGATCTGTTTGAGATAGTCGCGGAGGGTTTCGTAGCTGATATGGAGTTCTGCGGCGGCTTCCTTGGGGACGAGGCCTTTGGCGAGACGGTCGAGGATCTGGCGTTCGCGTGGTGTTAGGGAAGGGAGAGGGATGGAAGGTCTGGAGGGCATGGCGGGGCCCTTGCGGAAGGCCTTGATGACCATGGTGGCGACATCGGGGCTGAGTGGAGAGCCGCCGGATCTGGCGGCGCGGAGGCCTGCGATGATTTCGGTAGGAGGTGCGCCTTTGACGAGATAGCCGTTAGCTCCGGCGCGGAGGGCGGAGAAGACGCGCTCGGCTTCGTTGTGGACTGTTAGGACGACGAGAGCGGTGGCTGGGAGCATGGCGGAGAGGGCGCGGAGGCAGTCTTCGCCGGAGATGCCAGGGAGTTCGAGGTCGACGATGACGACATCCGGGGAGAGCTGGGCGAGTTCCGGGAGGGCGTCTTCGCCGGTGGACCATGAGCCTGCGAGAGTGAAGTCCGGCTGTTTGGAGACCAGTTTTTCGAGCATGGTTCTTGTGAAGCGGTCATCTTCGATGATGCCGATGCGGAGGGGTGCGGAGTCTGGCATGGGGGTTGGGGGAGGTGGATGTGTTATTCACCGCTGAGGTCGGCCCAGACGGACCGATTGGAGGAGACGTCTACGGAGCCGTCGTCCCAGAGGTGGAGGATGATGCGGGAGCCGCTGTTTGGTGGGATGGGAGGGCTGTCCCAGTTCCATGAGGGAGAGCCGGGGATGTCGGGGGTTCTGAGGGAGACAGGTGAGGGGGCGGTGTTGTCCGGGATGACCCAGCGATAGGATGCTTCCGGGTCGAGAGGAGGGACGGTGTATGATTGACCGCCGACGAAGAGGGAGAGGGCTGGGAGGTGGTCCTGGCATTCGTTGACGATGATGATACGGGCCTGTTTACCACGATGCCATGCGGTGGCGGCGACGGCGAGGCAAAAAGTGATGAAGGCTGGGATGGCGAATCTGGCGAGCCTGCGGAGGCGAGGAGGGGGTGGAGGAGGGGCGGGGAATCCCCTGGAGGGGGGTAGGACGCCATCGCCGGCGAAGGCCGGGGTGGGGAGCGGCTGGGGAGGTTTCTCGAGGTTGTGAGGGGAGGGGTTCACGGAGTCAGGGTGGGGCCCATGGTGGAGGCGGGAAGGCTGGGTTGGTGGAGGGGATGGGGAGTGGTGTGAGGATGGCTGCGGGGGCTGGCCATGGTGAGGGGGTGAGGGTTGCGGCGGGCGGGAGGGGGTCTGGTTTGTCAGGGGAAGGGGCGGTGGAGGGGGCGGGGGAGGGATTTCTGCGGAGGATTTCGAGGCGAGCGGTTAGGCCGAAGATGATGAGCCAGAGCATGAGGTTGCGTGGTTGTGTGAGGACGCGTTCGTAGGCGCTCTGGGCGTAGTTGAGGGCGCAGCCTGCGGCGATGCCGAGGGAGAGGCATCGTTCGAAGGAGTGGGGGAAGGAGAGGAAGGCGCGGAGGTTGCGGTAGAGGCCTGCGGAGATGAGGAGGACCCATGAGATGAGGCCGGGGTAGCCGTTTTCGCCGAGGAGGAGGAAGTAGTGGCTTTCGACTGGGGCGTTGGGTTTTTCTTCATCGACCTTCATGCCGCGGCCGCGGATCCAGTCGTAGACGACATCTGCGTAGGGGTAGGGGGTATTGATGCAGAGGGCGTAGTTGTTCCAGCCGATGCCGAGAGGGTGGGCTTTTTCCATCTGGCGTGCGGCTTCGTTGAGGACGACGCGGAGTTCCGAGCTGGCGGTATTGCCGTGGTCGCCGAAGCGGGAGACGATGGTATCGAGGGTGAGGAGGAGGCCGAGTGCGCCGACGGCGGACATGGAGATGAGCATGCCGATGCGGCGGCTGGTGGGTTTTTCGAGGAGGCTGACGAGAGCGACGATGACGGTGCCGCCTGCGAACATGACGAGGGCGGCGCGGGAGAGGGCGCTTTGGACGAGGATGGCGCAGGCGATGAAGCCGGCGGTGCACCAGTTTCTGCCGCGGAAGGCTGGGCCGAGGGAGGCGGCGAGGAAGGGCATGGCGATCATGACCGAGTACATGGCGAGCGGGTTCTGGTGTTCGAAGGTGCCGCGAACCTGGTAGATGCCGCCGAGGTATTTCATTTTTAGGCCGACGAAGGCCTGCCAGCACATGGTGAAGCCCATGATGCTGAGGAAGAACTGCATGTCAGCGGGGGAGCGGAGCCAGTGGAAGGAGGCGATGGCGATGAGAGCGAAGAAGGCCATTTTGTGGATGGCCATGAGGGAGTAGTCCGGGCGCGGGGCGTTGGTGATGGAGAGGGAGCAGGTGATGACGAAGATGGCGTAGAGGGCCATGCCTGGGGGGAACCAGCGGAAGTTTTTGCGGTCGCGGAGCCATGCGGCGGTGATGAGGGCGATGGCGCAGATGTGATTGAAGTAGAAGTGGTAGCCCTTGGCGTGGCCGCGGTATTTTTCGACGGAGGCGAGGGTGAGGCCCCAATTGCCTGCGGCGAAGAGACCGTTGATGGTCATGAAGCACATGAGGCCGAAGAGGCGGCGCTGGGCGACTGGGCGGTCTTTGATGGCGACGCCGAGGGCAGGCCCGAGTCCGAAGAAGAGGGGCAGGATGACGGCCAGCTTGATCCAGTCGGAGGAGGTCACGGTGCGTGGCGAGCGTTCGGGACTTGATTGTGTGCAGAACTAGTTGATATCTAGGACCGTGTCGAATGAGTAAATCAGTAATGAGAAAACAGGAGATTCGGGAGCGTCCATGGGCTGGGCGGCTGGCGCCGCCTATTGTGATGATGGGGGTGCCGTTTGATCAGGTGAGTGTGGAGCAGACCCTTGGGATTGTGAGGGAGATGATAGAGGAGGGGAGGCCGCATCTGCTGGCGACGGCGAATGTGGATTTTCTGGCGCAGGTGCAGGAGGATGAGGGGTTGAGGAGGATTCTGGTGGATGCGGATCTGGTGGTGTGTGACGGGACGCCGCTGGTGTGGATGTCGCGGTTGCTGGGGGATGCGCTGCCGGAGCGGGTGGCTGGGAGTGATCTGGTGCCGTTGCTGCTGGATCTGGCGGCTGGGCAGGGGTATCGGGTGTATTTTCTGGGTGGGCGGGATGAGGTGCTGGGGACGGCGCTGGAGAAGATCCGGGAGCGGTGGCCGGCGCTGGAGGTGGCTGGGATGTATTCGCCGCCGTTTGCGCCATTGGAGAAGATGGATCACGAGGACATCTGCCGGAGGATTCGGGAGGCGCGGGCGGACATGCTGTTTGTGTCGTTTGGGTGTCCGAAGCAGGAGAAGTGGCTGGCGAGGAATTACCGTGAGGCGGGTGTGCCTGTGGCTGTGGGGGTTGGGGCGACGATTGATTTTCTGGCTGGAGCGGTGAAGCGGGCTCCGGTGTGGATGCGGAAGACTGGGTTGGAGTGGTTTTACCGGGTGATGCAGGAGCCGAGGCGGCTGGCGGGGCGGTATTGGAAGGATATTCGGGTGGTGGGGCCTGGGTTGGTGAGGCAGTTTCTGGCGATGCGGCCGAGGGGTGGGGTGGTGTCGGTGGTGGCGGGTGGCGATGAGGTTGAGAACGGAGGGAAGGGGGGGAAGGGGACGATGGTGCTGGTGCTGCCGGAGCGGTTGGATGCGTTGGCGGCGCGGGATGGTGGGTTGTGGGCGGAGGCGGAGGCTGGTGCGGGGTCGACGATGATTGCGGATGCGCGGGCGACGGTGTTTGTGGACAGCACGGGGACTGGGCGGCTGATTCGGTTTGCGCGGATGGCGCGGGAGCGGGGAGGTGCGTTCATACTAGCCGGGCCGACGGTGGATTTGCTGAGGACGTTGGATCTGATGAAGTTGCGCGGGTTTTTCACGATTGCTGCGGATATGGAAGCGGCGGTGGTGCTGGCGGAGAAAATGAACCAAGGACGGGCATGAAAGTGGGACTGACGGCGACGATGATTCAGGGGGGGAAGAGCGGGGTGGCGCAGTATGTGTTTTCGCTGGTGCGGGAACTGGTGCGTGGTGGGCGGGTGGACTTGACGGTGTTTGCGCTGGAGGATGAGATGGGGTTGTTTGATTATGCGGCTGGGGGTTGTCGGGTGGTGTCGGTGCCGCGGCGGGCGGCTCCGCCGGTGAAGAACATTTTGTGGCACCAGATGGAATTGCCGAGGTTGGCAGGGGAGCTGAAGCTGGATGTGCTGCATGTGCCGAGTTACCGGCGGCTGGTGAGGCGGGCACCGTGTCCGACGGTGGGGACGATTCATGACCTTGCGCCGTTTCATGTGAGGGGGAAGTACGATGTGGCGCGGATGTTTTACGGGAGGGTGGTGGTGAAGGGCCTGGCGCGGCGGCAGAAAGAGATCATTGCGGTGAGCCGGTGTACGGCGCGGGACATTGAGCGGTTTTTCGGGATTCCGGAGAGTCGGCAGCATGTGATTCACAATGGGATTGATCACGAGCGGTTCCGGCCTGGGGATGCGGGGGTGGACCGGGAGGAAGTGGCGCGGCGGCACGGGTTGGAGCGGCCGTATTTTCTTTATGTGTCGAGGCTGGAGCATCCTGCGAAGAATCATGTGCGGCTGATTGAGGCGTTTGCGGCGTTCAAGCGGGCGACGGGGTCGGATTGGCTGCTGGCGCTGGGGGGTGGGGATTGGCATGGGGCGGAGGCGATTCGGGCGGCGGCGGCGGCGGCGGAATGTGCCGGGGACATTCGGTTTCTGGGGTTTGTGCCGGATGGGGGGTTGCCGGCGTTGTACAGGGGTGCGGAGGCAATGGTGTATCCGAGTTTGTTTGAGGGTTTCGGGTTGCCGCCGGTGGAGGCGATGGCGTGCGGGACGCCGGTGATCAGCAGTGCGCGGGGGGCGCTGGAGGAAGTGATCGGGGATGCGGCGATGGTGGTGGATCCGGAGAGTGTGGAGGGGATGGCGCGGGCGCTGGGTGAGTTTGCTGGATCCGGGGAGTTGGCTGGGAGGATGAGGAAGCGTGGGTTGGCGAATGCGGCGCGGTTTGACTGGGGTCGGACGGCGGAGCAGGTGGAGGCGGTTTATCGGAAGGCGGCTGGGGGCGGGTGACGTGGTTGAGGCTGGGGAAAAGCTGAGACAAAAGGGGGATGGCGTGGCGCTGAATTGGGTGTAGGAAAGAAACCACCGAACCCCACTGAAACATGTCTGCGAACACCCCTCCGCCCGCTTCTTCGTGGAAGCAGTGGTTTACGACGCATGGTCAGCGATTGCTGCTGTTTGCGCGGCAGCAGACGAGGACCGAGCAGGATGCTGAGGATGTGCTGCAGGAGGCGATGGTGCGGCTGTGGAAGAGCGGGATGATTGACACGGGTGAGGATGGGGCGAACGAGCCGTGTTTGGCGGGAGCGTTCACGCAGATCCGGCGATCGGCGATTGACCAGGCGCGGAAGAACATCCGGAGAGCGAATCGGGAGACGCGGGCGATGGAGATGGATGAGCCCGGGCACATTGTGTGGTTTCAGGATTCGCTGGAGCAGGATGAGCGGTCGCAGCAGATTGAGAAGGCGATTCAGACCCTGCCTGACTATTACAAGGAAGTGATCATTCTGAAGATCTGGGGAGATCTGACGTTCGAGCAGATTGCGGAGACGCTGGATATTCCGATGAATACGGCTGCGAGCCGGTACCGATATGCGCTGGAGCGCCTGCGCCGCACCCTAACCCCTGCAAAGCTGTCATGAAATCCGAGTTTCCCGAACCGATGGATGCCGGACTGCTCCAGATTGAGCGCGAGTTGCGTTCGCTTTCGCCGATTGCTCCGGAGCGGTCGTTGAGTGAGATGCTGGCCCGGGAAGTGGCTGGCGAGACGGAAGTGCCTGTGCCTGGGCGAGTGAATCGAGTGGTGGCTGGGTCGTTTCCGTGGCGACGGGTGGGAGTGCCGACGGCGGCGGCGGCAGCGGCGGCGGCGTTTGTGCTGCCATCGGCGGAGCG
>JAIXVE010000254.1 GCA_027483175.1 Verrucomicrobiaceae bacterium
CTGCATGCGACGATGCTGCACACGCTGGGGATTGACCATGAGCAGCTGACGTTCAAGTTTCAGGGGAGGCGGTACCGGTTGACGGACGTGCACGGGAAGGTGGTGCGGCCGCTGCTGGTTTGAGGATGGCTGGTGGCTTCCCTGTTGACCGTGGCGCGAGCGGGTTCAGCCTGCGGGATGCTGCGACAGCTGCTCAAATCAAAGATACACCGTGCGTACATCACGGATGCCCATGTGGATTACGAGGGAAGCATCACGATTCCGGAGGATCTGATGGAGGCGACGGGGTTGTGGGAAGGTGAGAAAGTGCTGGTGGCGAGCATCACGAGCGGGGCGCGTCTGGAGACTTATGTGCAGCGCGGGCCGGCGGGGTCGCGGGCATTTGTGGTGAATGGGGGTGCGGCGCTGCTGATTCCGCGGGGTCACCGGGTGAGCATCATGGCATTCGGGCTGAGTGCGGAGGCGATCGAGGTGCGTCGGGTGGTGCTGGACGAGCAGAATCACGTGTTGCGGGAAGGATGAGGGGTAGGGGGGCCGTACTTGGATAATCAGGATGCTGCGGAATTGCCCTCGGGCGGCCGAATGGCGTAATGTGACGGTTCTGCCTCAATAAATTCACTCCCCCCTTTGCGTGTATGGAAACTAAGGACCCGATTACTGACTGGCTGGTGCTCAGTTGTCCGAGCTGTCATGCGCAGATGAAGGCGCGGCGGGAGGCGGTGGGGCGGGTGCGGATGTTGTGTCCGTCGTGTCGAGCGGTGATCAGCGAGCCTGGGGGTGAGGCGGAGGGGAGTGAGGTGGTGAAGGAGGGGACGAAAGAAGGCATGAAGGATGGGACGGCGGCGGGGACGTTCAGCGGGAGTATTCCGATGGGTGGGGGAGGGATGGTGGCTCCGCGGGCGACGCCTGCGAGGAATGCTGATCCTGAGTTTGGTGGGCAGATGCCTGGGGTGGGTGGGCGAGTCGGGGAGGCGGATGATTTTCTGGGGCGGCTGCATCGGACGGATGGGATGGAGATGCCTGCGAGGATACGGGTGAAGAAGCGGCGGCGGCGGACGAATCAGAGTGGGAGTGGTGGGGGAGGGGATTGGAACGAGGATCGGGCGGGGTTGCCGGAGGCGGAGGTGGCGTCGGATCCGTGGCTGAAAGTGCAGCCGTTGCCTGAGGAGATGGATTTTGAGGATGAGAGAGAGTTGCTGACGGAGTTACCGACGCGTGATGGGCATGGTGGGCGGGTGAGGCGGACGAGGGTGCGGCATCGGGCGACGGTGGCGCAGATGTTTTTCCGGCGGTTGAACACGCACACGAGATTGATTGCGGGGGCGTTGTGTGCGGTGATTGTGGTGGGTGGGACGTATTATGCCTGGCAGGCGCTGAGGCATCGCTGGAGTGCGACGACGTATGAGGCGGAAGCGGCGGGGAATGTGCCGCGGGACCGAGGGTATCTGACGATGCAGGACATCAGTGGGGCGGAGGAAGTGGTGAGGGGGTATCTGGGGTCGGATAGTGTGGAGAAGCAGTTGGCGTGGGTGCGGTTGCCGAAGCGGGTGAAGCCGATGATGGAGGCGTGGGCGCGGGAGCATCCAGTGAAGCCGATGGCGGCTGGGGAGGTGACGAATCAGAACAAGATTCGGAGTGGGGAGTTGTATTTTGTGACGCTGGAGCTGACGGTGAACGAGCCTGATCCGCTGGATCCTGCGCAGACCTTTCCGAGGTCGCGGTATTTTGCGGTGGAGGAGATTGAGGACACGAGTGGGAACATCAGTTATCGGCTGGACTGGGAGACGGCGGTGGCGCATCAGGAGATGCCGCTGGAGAAGTTCCGTGCGGAGATGAGCACGAAGGCGGTGCCGTTCCGGCTGAACATGCGGGAGTCGAATTACTACGTGCATGGGTTTACGGACGAGACGAAGTGGCGGAGTGTGGAGTTGTACTATCCTGGCCGGGAGGAGGAGTTTCGGCTGTATGGGTATATTCCGTTGGGGACGGCGCGGTCGGACCGGTTGTTGTCGCTGATTGAGGGGGGCAATTCGGCGGCGGCGGTGGTGACGTTGAGGTATCCGGAGAATGCGGAGTCGCGCGACCAGGTGATTGTGGAGGATCTGGTGCTGCCGTCGTGGTTTTACGTGGAGGATCGAGCCCCTGAGACCGCTGGGAGTGCGGAGAAGCCCTGAGGAATTGAACATGGGGAGCGAGCCACGAGGGAACGAGAAGCCGGAGGGGACGGCGGCGGCGCGACCGATACCGGTGGGGGTGGAGCGACGTGGGCAGCCGCCGGCGGCGGAGGTGAGGCCGCGGCATGCGGCAGCGGACAGTTTCGAGCAGAATCCGTTGAGTGCGGTGACGGCGCGGGTGACGGCGCAGGCGATTGCGGGGATGAGTGACAGTGAGCGGGTGCGGGAGGCGTTGCGGGATGTGCTGGAGCGGCGGGATGGGTTAGCGGAGGCGGCGCGAACGTGGCAGGTGGCGCCGTCGGCGTTATCGGAGTGGCAGAGGCGTTATGCGGCGTTTCTGGAGGAGGAGTTGACTGTGGCGGAGCGACCGCTGATGGAGGATGGGGTGATGGCGAGGGATGCGGATCTGGTGACGGTGCCGGAGGCGGCGCGGGAGATTTTTCAGGCGAACTGGGAGCGGATGGTGGAGGCGAGCCGGGTGACGGAGGCGTCTTTCCGGCAGCGGCCGTGGCGGTTGTTTCTGGAGAATTCGTGGATGACGGGGTGGATGTTTACGGATGGGAAGCTGGACCGGAATTCGCTGGCTGGGTTGGTGGTGGCGGTGGTGTCGGTGGGGGCGATTGGGGCGGTGCTGGCGGGAGGGAAGCTGATTCGGCGTGAGGAGGCGGTGGTGGTTGAGGAGGTGGTGGAGGATGACGAGGAAGTGATTTCGCGAGCGGCGGCGGTGGCGCAGGAATTTTTTCTGGCTGGGGATGTGGAGGGGAAGCTGCGGGTGCTGAGGGGAGGGGAGGCGGTGCAGCGCGAGGCGGCGGAGTATTTCCGCGGGCATGGGGTGGAGGTGATAGCGGATGCGGTGTTGAGCCGTGGGATGACGTCGCGGGGGATCACGAGTCTTGAGTTTGAGGTGCCGTCGCAGCAGCGGACGCATCTGATCAATGTGGTGGAGCGGGGCGGGGTGATGAAGATGGACTGGGAGACTTCGAGTTTGTATCAGGAGGGACATCTTGCGGGGCTGAGGGAGAGCAAGCCGACGGGTGCGGTGCGGGTGGTGGTGAAGATTTCGCGGGATACGTATTACAACTATGGGTTCGGGGAGGCTGGGTATGAGTGTTTCCGGCTGACGTATCCTGGGCTGGTGCTGGATTTGTATGGGTATGTGGCGCGGGATACGGCGGATCATGTGACGCTGGACACCTTGCTGCGGGCGAAGGAGATGATTGGTGAGGAACCGGTGGAGGCGGTGGTGCTGGAGGTGAGGTATCCTGAGAAGGCGAAGGCTTCGAATCAGGTGGAGGTGGTGCGGGTGGTGAAGGATCAATGGCTGACGGATTGATGAAGCGGATGGAGGCGAGCGAGCAAGAGTTGTGGGAGGTGCCTGAGGTGCCTGGGCGCGGGGAATTGCCTGGGCGGCTGCTGTATGCGACGAGTGCGAGGCTGGGCGGGAGCGGGTTGGATGTGACCTCGCTGGAGGGGGCGCTGGCGGCGGAGCGTGGAGGGTTTCTGGAGAGGGTGCTGGCGTATGCGGACGGGCAGCGGGAGATTCCGGGAAGGAAGGTTAGAACGCTGGCCCTGCAGCCGGCGCGGTTGCTGTCGTTTCTGGGGAGCGAGCGGTATTACGGGGCGAAGAAGCAGTGGCTGGACCGGGTGGCGGCGTGGGAGTTAGGGCGTGGTGAGTATGATTTTCTGCACACGTGGAGCGGGGACGGGTGGCGCAGTCTGGTGGCGGCGGCGGAGCGGGGGATCCCGTCGGTGATGGACATTCCGACGTGGCATCGGAACAAAGGGAAGATGAAGCGTTATGAGACGAAGAGCGAGCGGGAGGCTGGGCGGTTGCGCGGTTGGGAGCGGTGGCGGCACGGGATGCTGGTGTCGCGTCAGGTGATGCTGATGGAGTATGAGCTGGCGACCCTGCTGCTGATGCCGTCGAGTTGTTCGATGGCGACCTTTGAGGCGGCGGGGATGGGGAGGGAGCGGCTGCACTATGTGGGGCGCGGGGTGGATCCGGGGAGGTTTGTGCCGAGCGAGCCGGAGGGTCGGGTGCGGTTTGTGTTTGTGGGGGCGCTGATCCGGAGGAAGGGAGTGCACCGGCTGCTGGAGGCGTGGAAGCGGCTGGGGATGCGGGATGCGGAACTGGTGTTAGTGGGGACGGCGCATGAGGAAGTGCGTGCGGAGCTGCGGGATGCGCCGGGGAATGTGAGGGTGACGGGATTTGTGAGGGATGTGAGGGCGGAACTGCGCGGGGCGTCGGCGTTTGTGTTTCCTAGCGAGTGCGAAGGGTTTGCGAAGGCGACGCTGGAGGCGGCGGCGTGCGGGTTGCCGCTGATTGCGACGCGTGAGAGCGGGGATGCGGTGGTGGATGGGGTGACGGGCTGGGTGGTGCCGGCGGATGATGTGGAGGCGCTGGCGGGGGCGATGGAGATGGCGGCGAGGGATCGGGGGGAGATGGCGGCGCGGGGAGCGGCGGCGCGGCGGCATGTGGAGCGGTGGTTCACGTGGGATCATTACCGGGCGCGCCTGCTGGCGGCGTATGCGAGGGCGCGGGAGATTTATTGATTAGTAGAGGATGTGATGAAGCGGGTGCTGGTGATACAGATGAAGCGGATTGGGGATGTGGTGCTGACGGCGCCGGCGCTGGCGTCGTTGAGGCGGGCGTTGCCGGGGGTGGAGGTGACGGTGGTGCTGGCGGGGGCGTGTGGTGAGTTGGGGTCGTTGCTGCCGGGCGGGGAAGGGGCGCTGGTGTGGCGTGCGGGCGGGTTGAATGCGGGGTTGATGGGGCGGGTTGTGGGTGGGCGGTGGGATGCGGTGCTGGATTTCACGGGGAACGACCGGTCGGCGCTGATTAGTGTGGTGAGTGGGGCGAGGCGGCGGGTTTGCTGGGAGAAGTTTGCGGGGACGTGGTGGCGGCGGCGGGCGTGGAATGTGCGGAGCGGGGCATCGGTGCGGGAGCTGCATACGATTGATTTTCATCAGGCGCTGGTGCGGGAGTTGGTGCCTGAGGCGGATGCGGTGGGGGATGCGGGGCATCTGAGGAAGCCTGAGGGGTTGCCTGAGGGATTGGGGCGTGGGGATTATGTGCTGCTGCATCCGGGGACGGCGCGGGCGGAGAAGTTCTGGCCGGGGGCGTCGTGGGTGGAGGTGCTGCGGCATGTGCGGGAGAGATATGGGATGGAGGTGGTGGTGACGGGGGGAGCTGGGGTTGAGGAGGGTGAGCAGATTCGGGAGATGGCGGCGAGTGGGGTGGCGTTTACGGATTTGAGCGGGAAGCTGGATTTGCGGGGATTGGCGGCGGTGGCGGCGGGTTGTCGGTTGGCGGTGACGGTGGATACGGGGGTGATGCATCTGGCGGCGTCGTGGGGACGGCCGCAGGTGGCGTTGTTTGGTCCGACGAACCCGTGGCACTGGGGGCCGCGGCATGGGATGGCGCGGGTGTTGTGGGGTGAGGAGGGGAGCGGGCTGGCTGAGCCGCGGCATCGGGGGGTGGCAATGGCGACATTGCCGCCCGGGCGGGTGTGCGGGGCGATCGATGACCTGTTGCGCGGGCCGGGTGGACAGCCCACGCTTGGGGATGCGGGGAGAGTTGAGTGAACCTGCTGAGTTGATCCGGCCCATGAGTGCATGAAGAAAGTATCCCGCAATGAGATCGCGAAGATGTCGGCAGGCGACTTTGTGGCTGCGGCGCGCGAGCCGTACCGGAGGTTGCTAGGATTTCTGAAGCCATACCGGAGACGGTTTGTGTTCGGGCTGCTGGCGGGGGCGCTGTATGGCGTGCTGAATGGGTTGATGGTGGCGGCGGTGCAGCATGTGGGGCGGGAGGTGCTGCCGTCGGAGGAAGCGACGGGGCGTCATGGGACGACGCTGGCGGAGGAATGGAATGCGGCGGTGGAGCTGCCGGAGGTGAAGGAGGCGGTGGCGTTGGCTTCGGCGGAAGCGGAGGCGGCGGGTGGCGGGCGATTGCCGCTGTCGGTGGATGCGCAGCGGGCGGCGGTGGAGTCGTATGCGGCGTTTCGGGATGTGCTGGCGATGCGGCGGATTCATCCGCCGGTGAAGGGGGTGGCGGATCCGCTGGCGGCGGTGGTGATTGATGCGGGATTGCCGGCTGAGTTCAGGTTGTTTCTGGAGGGGGAGCGGGCGATGCTGATGGCGCCTGAGAAGCCGGTGATGGGGGGATTGATGGATCGGGTGCGTGCGGCGATGGCGACGGTGCTGAAGCGTGATGTGCAGCCGGAGCATCTGGCGGCGGCGCGGGCGAAGTGGCGGGAGCTGCTGGCATTGCCGGAGGATGAGCGGCGGCACCGGACCCTGTGGGCGCGGTATCTGCTGGCGCACACGGAGAGTGACAAGAGGGCTAGGGTGACGGAGCTGGAGGCGATGCGGCGGGACGCGGCGACGGGGCGGTTTTCGGATGTGTTGAACCTGCGGGAAGCGGCGCCGGAGCCGAAGTCGCTGCTGTCGATCATTCTGCTGTGTGCGATCATTCCGGCGATCATGATTGTGAGGGCGGTGTTCGGGTGGTTGAACAGTTATTATCTGACGTGGGTGAGCCTGAGGGTGCTGGATGACATTCGGGGGACCCTGTTCCGGCGGGTGCTGGGGCAATCGATGGAGTTTTTCAACAAGCAGAAGACGGGGGATCTGCTGCAGACGATTTTGAATCAGACGAGGGTGGCGCAGCAGGCGCTGACGAGTGTGGCGGGGGAGGTGGTGAAGGAGCCGATCTCGATTGTGAGTGCGCTGGTGGTGCTGGTGCTGATTGACTGGAAGTTCACGCTGATGAGTTTTGTGCTGTTTCCGCTGTGCATTATTCCGGTGGCGGTGGTGGGGCGGAAGGTGAGGCGTGCGGGTGCGGAGGAAGAGGAGGAAGCGGGGGCGATGAGTGTGATCATGCAGGAGGCGTTCAGCGGAATCCGTGAGGTGAAGGCGTACAATCGGGAGGAGTATGAGGCGTCGCGGTTCACGGCATCGAATCAGAAGATGCTGCGGAGCATGATGCGGTGGCGGAAGGCGCTGGAGAGTGTGGGGCCGCTGGTGGAGGTGGTGGCGTCGGTGGGGGTGGCCGGGGCGCTGGTGTATGTGTGGTCGAACGGGATGCCGGCGTCGGAGTTCATTGCATTGAATGGCGGGTTGCTGATGCTGTATCCACCTGCGAAGGCGTTGAGCCGGATTCCGCTGCTGCTGCAGAAGACGCTGGCGGCGACGAGCAAGATTTTTGAACTGATGGACCGGGAGGTGAGGGTGGCGGATGCGGCTGGAGCGCAGGTGATTGAGGGAGCGGCGGCGGGAGCGATCACGTTTGATGACGTGACCTTTTTCTACAAGAAGGGCGTGCCTGCGGTTAGGAATGTGAAGCTGGAGATTGCGCCGCAGCAGACGGTGGCGCTGGTGGGGCGGTCAGGGGCTGGGAAGAGCACGCTGTTTTCGCTGCTGTTGAGGTTTTACGATCCTCATGCGGGGAGGATTCTGCTGGATGGTCGGGACATCCGGGAGGTGACGCAGGAGTCGTTGCGGGATCAGATTTCGGTGGTGAGTCAGGAAGTGTTTCTGTTTCACGACACGATTTACGAGAACATCCGTTATGGGAGGCTGGATGCGACGCGTGAGGAGATCATCGAGGCGGCGAGGCGGGCGCATGCGCATGAGTTCATCATGGAGCAGGCGAAGGGGTATGAGACGGTGATCGGGGACAGTGGGCGGTTGCTGAGCGGCGGGCAGCGGCAGCGGATCTCGATCGCGCGGGCGATTCTGAGGAACACGCCGGTGCTGCTGCTGGACGAGGCGACGTCGGCGCTCGATGCGGAGTCGGAGCGTCACATTCAGGAAGCGATCCGTGATTTGTCGGAGGGGAAGACGGTGCTGGCGATTGCGCACCGGTTGAGCACGGTGATCAAGAGTGATCTAATTGTGGTGATGGAGGATGGGGCGGTGGTGGATGCGGGGACGCATGATGAGCTGCTGGTGACGAGTCCGGTGTACCGGAAGCTGTACAGCATGCAGTTTGAGGGTGGTGGGCAGGTGGAAGGCGAGGGGATCTGAGCGGGTGGTGAGGGGTGGTGAGGGGTGAGGAAATGGCTGGTCAACGGGTGCGGGAGGTGAGAGGGTTTTGGGATGATGGTATTGAAGCCAATTTTCTGTTGTGCGGTGCTGCTGGTGACGGCTGCGGCGAGTCCTGCGGCGACGGTGCTGTCGAATGTGGGGGTGTTCGGGTTTCCGGCGATGCTGAGCTACCGGAATGCGACGAGCCGGGGCTGGAATTTCGGGAATTCGGCTGCGAATGCGCCTGCGGTGACGCTATTGGGGGTGCCGTTTGCGGGGAATACGGGGGTGAATGATGCGGCGACGGGATTGGTGTTCACGACGGCGCCGAGCACGTATGCGATCAGTGGTTTTGTGTGGACGGGGGCACCGGAGCAGGCGGCGCGGGATGCGTTGAGCCGTGGTGGGTTGCATGGCGGGGCGGGGAATTTCGCGATGCGGTTCAACACGGTGCCTGGGAAGAGTTATATTCTGGAGATTCTGGCGCTGGATGCGGCGACGACGCTGGGGCGGAGCATGGATGTGATTATTGACGGGGTGACGGTGATCAATGACTGGGTGGTGCCGCTAGGGAATCCGTTCAATCGGCTGGCGAGGATTCAGGTGGTGGCGGATGCGGACGGGATTGATTTGAGGCTGGGGCGAGGTGGGGTGGCGGGACTCGATACGAATCCGGCGATTTCTGCGGTGACGCTGACGGAGGAGACGCCATCGCCGCCGGGGTTTTCGGTGGATCCGTGCAGTCAGAGCCAGCCGGTGGGCGGGAGTGCGGTGTTTTCGGTGGTGGCGACGGGGAATCCGGCGCCGACGCTGCAGTGGCGGCGGAACGGGGTGGTCCTTGATGGGAAGACTGGATCGACCCTAACATTGAGTGGGCTGACGGAAGCGGATGCGGGGGAATATGATGTGGTGGCGGTGAACGAGAGCGGGAGCGGGGTGAGCGGGAAGGCGGTGCTGAGGCTGGTGCCGCTGGTGCAGCCGTCGGTGTTCACGGAGGGTTTGAGGGGTTACTGGCGGTTTGACGAGAAGGATGGGTGTACGGTGGCGGATGCGTCGGGGCAGCATCGGAGCGGCAATCTGGTGAATTATCCGGTGAGTGGAGGGAATCACTGGGCGACGGGGCGGGTGGGAGGGGCGCTGCGGTTTGGCGGGGCATCGACGCTGCAGCATGTGATTGTTCCTGCGGTGCCGCTGCCGACGGCGAAGGCGTATTCGATGGCGGCGTGGGTGCAGGCGGATGCGCGGCCGGTGTGGGCGAGTATTGCGAAGAACTGGTTCGGGTTCATGCATTTCGGGCTGGATGCGGCTGGCGGGCAGTTGAGTAATTATCTGGGGTTGTCGCCATCGGGGCAGATTCGGGTGGCGGAGACGGCGGTGTTTCCGCTGAATGAGTGGCAGCACGTGGTGTGCACGGTGGATGCGACGGCGTTGAGACTTTACCGGAATGGAGTGCTGACGGCGACGCAGGCGTATACGGGGACGATGTTTGCGCCGCTGCCTGCGCCGATGGGGATCGGGGTGAAGCTGAACGGGGCGGTGGCGGACACGGGGACGCCTGGGTACTGGCAGGGGTTGATTGACGAGATGGCGTTGTGGCATCGGACCCTGAGTGCGGAGGAGGTGGCGACGCTGTATGCGGCGGGGGTGCAGGGGTTGTCGCTGGACAATCCGAATCCGAGGCCGCCGGTTGAGGCGCTAGTAATTTCCGAGTATCTGGCGGACAATTCGGGCGGGGCGCTGGATGAGGATTATGATTCGTCGGACTGGGTGGAGATCTGCAATGGGACGAGTGAGCCGGTGAATCTGGAGGGGTATGGGCTGACGGATGATCCTGCGGTGCCTGGCAAGTGGCGTTTTCCTGCGGTGACGCTGGGGGCTGGGAGGTATCTGCTGGTGTGGGCGAGCGGGAAGGACCGGCGGGTGGCGGGGCGGCCGCTGCATGCGAATTTCCAGTTAGGAGACGAGGAATCGCTGGTGCTGACGGGGCCTGACGGGAAAGTGGTGCATGGGTATGGATCGCCGCTGACGCCGCCTGGGGGGGATTGGTATCCGGTGGAGACTAATGTTTCGATCGGGATTACCGGGGATGCGGGGAAGACCGGGTATTTCACGTCGCCGACGCCGGGGATGGGCAATGCGAGCCTTGTGGCGGCAGGGGGGCCGCTGATTGACCGGGTGACTGGGCCGGTGGGGCAACCGGCGGCGGGGACGGCGGTGGTGGTGACGGCGCGGGTGAGGGCGGAGCAGAGCGGGGCGGTGCCGGATGCGGTGGGAGCGGTGAATCTGATTTACCGGGTGATGTATGGGGCGGAGGTGTCGGTGGGGATGCGTGATGATGGCGGTGGCGGGGATGTGGTGGGAGGTGACGGGGTGTTTACCGGGGTGATTCCGGCGGGACATGGGGCGGTGGCTGGGCGGATGCTGCGGTGGCGGGTGACGGCGGGGGCGGCGTCTGGAGCGTTGAGGAGGGCACCGCAGCATTTGCGGGACGAATCGCCGGAGTATTACGGGACGGTGGTGGCGGATCCGGCGGTGACGACGAGGCTGCCGGTGGTGCATCGGTTCATGCAGAGTCCGGCGCTGGCGGACACGGAGGCCGGGACGGTGGGGAGCCTGTATTTCAACGGGGAGTTTCACGATAACTGTTATTTCCGGCTGCGGGGGAACACGTCGCGGAGTTTTCCGAAGAAGAGTCACAAGGTGGATCTGCCGCCGGGGCGGCGGGTGCCGTTGCGGCCGGCGTTGGCGGGCGAGGTGGCTGCGCCGCAGGTGAGCGAGCTGAACCTGAACACGACGTACACTGACAAGAGTTATGTGAGGGCGCTGATGGCGGCGGAGATGCACGGGTTGAGCGGGCTGGCGACGCCGGAGATTTTCCATGTGCATCAGCGGGAGAACGGCGTGTTTTACAGTGTGGCGCTGTGTGTGGAGAATGTGGACGACGGGTTTCTGGAGCGGCATGGGATTGACGAGCACGGGGCGTTCTACAAGGCGGTGGGGGATAACGGGCTGTGTGACTTCACGACGGCGGAGGCGTATGAGAAGAAGAACCGGCAGCCGGAGGGGTATGCGGATCTACAGAGCCTTGTGACGAGTCTCGGGCTGACGGGGGCGGCGCTGGAGGCGTGGCTCTTTGACAATGCGGATCTGCCGTCGTGGGTGAACTGGCATGCGGGGACGGTGATCAGTCAGAACATTGATGCGTCGAACAAGAACTACTACATTTACCGGGACACGATGGGGTCGCGGGAGTGGTCGGTGCTGCCGTGGGATCTGGATCTGAGTTTCGGGCCGAATGCGTTGAACACGGATTTGATTGTGTTCAATCAGAGTGCGCCATCGACGCCGCAGTGCACGAGTCATCCGCTGATCGGGGCGCGGCCGTGGATGCTGCATGCCGGGAAGTTCAACCGGATGATCGAGGCACTGTCGAGGACCCCGCGGGTGAGGGAGATGATTGCGCGGCGGATTCGGACCCTGAGCGACCGGTTTCTGGCGACGGGGTGGTTCGGGAGCCGGATGGATGCGTTAGTGCCGGTGATTGATGCGGATGTGACGGCGGACCATGCGAAGTGGGGGGCGAACTCGCATTTTGCGTGGACTGGCGGGACGGCGTACACGCTGGCGCAGTCGGTGGCGCGGATCAAGTCAGGGTATCTGGCGGGGAGGATGACGTATCTGACGGGGACGACGGGGGTGAATCACGGGATGCCGTATTCGCTGAATTTCACGACAGGGAGCGGGTCGTTAGGAGTGCCTGCGTCGCAGGTGGTGGTGCCGGCGATGGCGTTCGGGCGGGTGGAGGCGAATCCTGCGGGAGGGAATCAGGATGAGGAGTACATCGAGTTGAGGAATCCGGGTGTTAGTGCGGTGGACATGAGTGGTTGGCGGGTGGAGGGCGGGGTGCGGTTTGGGTTTGCGGGTGGGACGGTGGTGCCGGCTGGCGGGAGTGTGTTTGTGGTGCCGGACCGGTGGGCGTTCCGGCGTCGTGCGGCGAGTCCGCGAGGTGGAGAGGGATTGCAGGTGACGGGCCCGTACGAGGGGCATTTGAACAATGCGGGGGAGACCCTGCGGTTGGTGAATGGCGAGGGCGCGGAGGTGGTGGCGGTGACGCTGGAACCGGCGTTGAGCGACGTGCAGCGGTGGCTGGCGATCGGGGAAGTGCACTACAATCCAGCGGGGCCGGGTGATGAGACGGAGTATGTGGAATTTGTGAATGTTTCGGGGGCGGTGCCGCTGGAACTGGGCGGGGTGCGGGTGACGAGTGGGCTGACGGGGGTGGATGTGGCGGGACTGCCGGTGACGTTCGGGTTTGCGGCGGGGACGGTGCTGGCACCGGGCGGGAGATTGCTAGTGGTGCGGAACCGTGCGGCGTTCCGATTGGCGTGGCCGCAGGTGGCGGAGGGGTTGATTGCGGGGGAGTTTCC
>JAIXVE010000223.1 GCA_027483175.1 Verrucomicrobiaceae bacterium
AGCAGCGGAAGTCCCGGAGTCTGAGGGAGGAGAGCGGCATGAGAGGAGTGCCGGGCGAAAATTGAAAATAGTGAATTGAGAATAGTAAATTGGGAACGGTCGAGGAAAACGGAGAGGTGGGAAACTGAAAATGGTGAATTGAGAAGGGAGGAGGGGTGTGAGGTGGGGTTAGGGGGTTTGGTTCCAGTAGATGACGAGGTTTTTGGAGGCGCGGCCGGAGGCGATGATGTCTGGTTTGCCGTCGTTGTTGAGGTCGGCGGTTTTGAGGTCTTCGCAGGCCATGGTATTGGGTTCGGAGGACCATGAGGGGGACCACTGGTTGTTTTTGAGGGAGTAGAGGCGGAGCCCGGTGGATTTGGCGGCGTCGGGTTCGCGCCAGCCGGCGATGATGTCGAGTTGGCCGTCGTGGTCGAAGTCGGCGGTGCCGAGGGCGTGGCCCTGGTTGAAGCCTTGTTCGATGATCTGGCGTTGCCATTCGCGGGTGGCTGGGTCGCGTTGGAGGACGGTGACGAGTTGGCCGTGGAAAGGTTCGACGGCGGTGATGAGGTCTGGGGAGAGGAAGCGGACCTCGCCTGCGCCTTGGAAGCCGCGGGCATCGGGTGAGGGGGCGAGTGGGGCGCGGGAGGTTTTCCAGCCCTGGCCGTCGGGTTTGGCGAAGAGGAAGCCTTCTTTGGCGGCGACGATGATTTCTTCGGAGCCGTCGGGGAGGGAGCGTGCGTCGAGATTGTGGGTGATGTGGAGGGAGTCGTCGATGAGGGACGACTGCCATGAGGCGGCGGTGGATGGGTCGGGGCCTGGGGAGAGGGCGAGGATTTTCACGCCTTGGCCTGAGCCGTTGAGATTGCCGCGGCCGTGGAGCGGGAGGACGACGAGGGCGAACTGGGAGGGGGCGGTGCGGACCCAGCGCATGCGGTGGACGGTGGGTTCGTGGGGGAGGGCGACGGGTTTCCATGGGTCGCCGGGGGAGGTGGGTCTGGCGAGGAAGAAGACGGCACCGCTTTCTTTTTCGTTGGACGTTTCGCCGGGGTTCCACTGGGCACCGACGGCGATTTCGGCTTTGCCGTCGCCGTTGATGTCGCGGGCGGCGATGCAGACATGGTCGCGCGGGGTGAGGTTGCGGGCGATGACCTCTTTTTTCCAATCTGGGTTGTGGTACCACGCGATTTCGCGGGCGTCGGCGATGAGGATATCGTCTTTCTGGTCGCCGTCGACATCGCTGATGGCGAGCCCGTAGCCGATGGAGAGGGCGGTGTCGATGGACTGGGGTTTGAAGGTTGGGGCGGCGTGTGCGGGGATGGAGGCGAGGGCGAAGAGGGTGAGGAGGAGAGGGCGGGGCATGGGTGGAGGATGCCATGGGGCGCATGCGGGTGAAAAGGAGACAGGGCCGCCCGCGTTTCCGTAGGTCTTGCCAAATTCTGCTGTGATCCGACCTTTATTCATACTGATTGTTAGTGGAGCCGGGTTGCTGCTGTCCGGGTGTTCCGGGAATGGGGGGAGTGCGCTGGATGGGGTGACGGATTATCTGAGTGCGGAGGTGAGGATGGTGGATCAGAGGATTGAGGGGTTGAGGGCGCAGACGGCTGGGTTGCCGGAGTTGTTTCCGAACCAGCAGACGGTGCATCTGGGGTATCATGGGAAGCCGTTCACGCCGGTGGTGGTGAAGGCGCCGGCGAAGCCTGACAGCAGGTTTGTGCGATTGGATCTGGGGAAGAAGCAGCGGATTGATGCGGTGGTGCTGGTGCCGGTGGATTATGCGGCAGGGCAGGGGCCTGGAGCTGGGTATGGGTTTCCGGTGCGGTTTCGGGTGGAGGTGTCGGACGAGCCTGGGTTTGAGGACGCGCGGGTGCTGGCGGACCATACGGACGAGGACTATCCGAATCCGCGGCGGTATCCGGTGGTGGTTGCAGCGGACACTGGGGAGGCGAGGTACACGGAGGCGCGGTATGTGCGGCTGACGGCGACGGGGTTGTGGACGCAGGGTGGGAGGTCGCTGCTGGCGTTAGGTGAGATGATGGTGCTGCAGGGGGTGAGGAACATTGCGGCGGGGTTGCCTGCGGAGGCGATCCGGGTGACGGACAGTGACGATGCGCCGCCGGCGTGGGACCGGAGGTGGCTGGTGGACGGGCAGAGTGTGATCGGGGCTCCGCAGGGGACGCACCCTGCGCCGACGGAGGGTTTTCAGAGTCTTCCGGCGAAGCAGGCGGAGGGGATGAGGTGGCTGGTGCTGGATCTGGGGAGTGAGGTGCCGATTGATGAAGTGCGGCTGTATCCGGCGCGGGCGGGGGAGTATCCGGCGCGGCGTGGGTTTGGTTTTCCGCTGCAGTATCGGGTGGAGCTGGCGCAGGATGCGGGGTTTACGGAGGCTTTGAATGCGGGTGACCTGACGCAGGCGGAGTTTTTCAATCCGCATGAGAATGCGGTGACGCTGCCGGTGCCGTCGGTGCCGGCGCGTTATGTGAGGGTGAGGGCGGAGCAATTGAGCGAGCGGCTGGATGATTATGTGTTCGCGCTGTCGGAGGTGGAGGTTTACAGCGGGCAGCAGAACATGGCGGCGGGGGCGGTGGTGACGGCGGGGGATTCGCGGGAGAGCGGGATCTGGTCGACGCGGTTTGTGACGGATGGGTTTACGAGCCAGCGGAACGTGATGACGTGGCCGGAGTATGTGACTGGGCTGGACCGGCGGAGGGAGTTGGAGTCGTCGCTGAGGGGGCTGGCGGCGACGCGGCGGGATGTGTCGGACCGGGTGTTGAAGATGCTGGGGAGGTCGCTGGCGACGATTGCGCTGGTTGGGGTGGCGGTGACTGGGTTTATTGTGTGGCGGAATGCGCGGACGCGGCGTCGGGATCTGGCGCGGTTGCGGCAGCGGCTGGCGCGGGACATTCACGATGAGATCGGGAGCGGGTTGGGGACGATTTCGCTGATCAGCCAGATGGGAAGCGGGAGCCCTGCGCATGGGGATGCGGCTCAGGTGGATTTTCAGGAGATTCACCGGATTTCGCGGGAGGTGACGGAGAGCCTGCGGGACATTGTGTGGCTGATCCGGCCGGAGACGCGGACGGTGGGGGATCTGGCGAAGCGATTGGAGGAGACGGCGGCGACGATGCTGGCTGGGGTGGGGCACGAATTTGTGACGGAGCCTGCGGCGGCGGGTCGGGAGTTGCCGCTGGAGCACAAGCGGCAGGTGCTGATGCTTTTTAAGGAGGCGCTGCACAACATTATCCGGCACAGTGGGGCGACGCGTGCGGGGATTCGGATTGGCGGGGACGAGCGGTGGTTTCGGATGGTGATTACGGACAATGGGAAGGGTTTTGACCCTGCGGCTCCGAGATCGGGGGCTGGGGTGGTGGGGATGAAGCAGCGGGCGACGACCTTGGGGGGCAAGTTTACGGTGGAGAGCGCGCCGGGAGCGGGGACGACGCTGACCTTGGAGGTTCCGTGGAAACCTCCGCGAAAAATTACAGGTGGATCAACCGTTTAGGGTTTGTTACCAATCCCCTGCCGATGAAAAAAAGCGCCCCAGAAGTTCCGCCGGTTACCGTGTGGCTCGTTGAAGATTACGCCCCGTTCCGCAACACGGTTTCGCGGCTGCTGAATTCGACGCCAGGGTTGGCGTGCACGCATATTTTCGCGACTGGGGAGGATGCGCTGCGGTCATTGGCGACGCAGCCGAAGCCTGCGGTGATTCTGCTGGATGTGGGGTTGCCGGGGATGAACGGGATTGAGTTTCTGGCGAAGGTGCGGGAGGCGGCACCTGATACTCGGGCGGTGATATTGACGGCTTTTGAGGATGAGGAGAAGATTTTCCGGGCGATTTGTACGGGGGCGTCGGGGTATCTGCTGAAGACGGCGACGTCGGAGGAGATCACGGGGGCGATAGCGGAGGCGGTGGCGGGTGGTGCGCCGATGACGCCATCGATTGCGCGCCGGGTGCTGGACATGTTCAGCCGGATGGCACCTGCGAAGACGGATTACGGTTTGAATGAGCGGGAGAAGATGGTGCTGGAGCGGATGGTGAGCGGGCTGACGAAGAAGGAGATTGCGGCGGTGCTGGACATGAATTTCCACACGGTGGATGCGGCGCTGCGGAGTATTTATTCGAAGCTGGAGGTGAACACGCGGACTGGGGCGGTGGCGAAGGCATTGAAGGAGAAGCTGGTGTGAAGGTGCGGCGATGAGAGCGGGCGGGCCGACGGGGCTGCTGGCGGATTATCCTGACGGATGGTCTGCGATGGCGGTGCGTGAGTGGCGGCAGGGGTTGCGGGCGCGGACGTTTGTGGTGCCGTTTCTGGTGCTGCAGGCTGGGCTGACGTTGTTCGGGCTGATCCAGCTGGATGCGCGGAATTCGGAGGGCGTGGCGCGGGGATTCTGGTTTCTGCTGCTGGTGCTGCTGAGCTTAGTGCTGCCGTTGAGGAATCTGGGGGCGCTGGCGGACGAGCGCGACGGGAACACGATGGACATGCTGCTGCTGACGAACATGGGGGCGTGGCGGATGGTGACGGGGAAGTGGCTGGCGACGGCTGGGATGCTGGGGGTGACGGCGGTGAGTGCGGTGCCGGCGGTGGTGCTGAGGTCGCTGGCGGCGGGTTGGCCGCTGGGGAAGTCGCTGGCTGGGCTGGTGGCTGGGCTGGCGATGGCGTGCGGGCTGGCGGCGGTGCTGACGGCGGTGTCGTGGGTGCGGATCACGCTGGTGCGGACGGGTGTGGCGATGTTTTTTTGTCTGGTGGTGCTGGTGGAGGGGGTGTTGCCGCTGACGGGAGCGCTGGCGGAAGGGAGGGTTGGGGCGCTGGGGTTTTCGGGGTTGGTGATGGAATTGGTGCTGGTGTCGGTGGCGGCGGGCTGGGCTGGACTGGTGCTGGCGGCGAGTCCGGTGCCGGACCGTGGGGTGGAGAAGTGGCCATTGCGGCTGGCGCTGCGGATGGGGGTGGTGCTGGTGGTGGGGGGAGGGTTGGTGCGGTTGACGGGGATTCCGGATGTGGTGGGTGAGGCGATGCTGGGGTGTGGTGCGGGATTGGTGCTGGCTGGGGGTGTGCGGTGGCTGGTGCGGCGGCGCGGGGTTCGGGGTTGAGATTGAAGGGGATGGAGCGGGCAATGGGCTTGACTTCGGAGGAGCGGCGCGGTTGCTCGTGGGGAGTGATGATGAGAGATGCTGCGACCCGATTCCGAGCCTTCCGGTGGCTGCCGGATGTGCTTGCGCTGGCGGTGATTGCGGGGGTGGTGCTGATGCGGTCGAGGGCGGCTTTTGAGCGCGGGACGTATCTGCATGAGGGCGGGCGGTGGCTGGCGGAGCAATGGAGTGGTGGGGTGGCGCATGCGCTGGGGGCGATTCGGCCGGATTATCTGACGGTGGGGAATCAGGTGGTGATTGCGGTGGCGGATGGATTGACGAGGTTATTCGGGGGGACGCGGCTGGCGGCGGCGGGGCCGCTGTGGCAGCATGGGGTGAGTGTGGTGTGGATTGTGGCGGTGATGATGCCGGTGTGGTGGTGTCTGCGGCGGAATCTGCCGCTGGCGGCGGCGGCGGCGGCGATGGGGATGATGCTGGTGGTGCCGGAGGTGGACGGCGAGTGGGTGGCGTTCGGGGAGTCGAGCAACGTGGGATTTTTCAGTGCGACGGCGACGGCGTTTCTGGTGTGGGACTGGTGGGTGGGGCGTGAGGGTTCGCGGCGGTGGCGGGTGGTGTCGTTAGGGTGGGTGCTGGTGCATGTGCTGACGTCGCCGATGGCGGCGCTGCTGGCGGGTGGCGGGGCGGTCTTGATGGCGGTGCGGGGGATGAGGCGGGGCGGGCGGCGGGTGGTGGCGGGGTGGCTGGTGCTGGCGGCGATGGCCGGGGTGGTGGTGGTGAGGGCGGCGATGAGCGATCCTTATGGGGATGCGGGAGGCGGGAGTGATGGGGTGTCGGTGGGGAAGGCGCGGCTGGTGGAGCGGGTGCTGGGGCGGCAGCTGCTGTATCCGGTGCTGGCTCCGGTGTATGAGTTTTGTGAGGATGGGGTGGTGCTGGCGGTGGGTGGGTTGGTGGCGGCGGTGGGGGTGTGGGTGTGGGGGGAGGGGAGGCGGTGCGGGGTGAAGCCGCAGTCGCTGTGGCTGTTAGGAGCGATGGCGTGCGGGATGGCGGTGGTGACGCTGGCGGCACGCCCGGCGACGTCGGGATCGGCGGCGTATGCGAGTGTCAGTCCGGCGCGTTATTTTCTGCCGCAGAACATGGTGGTGGCGGCGTGTCTGGCGGCGATGTGGTGTCGGGTGGCGGTGTTGCGGCCGGGATTGGTGGGGGTGGTGTGGAGTGTGCTGGCGGTGGTGGCGGCTGGGTCTGTGAATTGTCAGGTGGTAGCGTGGCGGGGTCGGGCGGTCCGGATGGAGGACACGCTGCTGCGCTGGCCGGCGGCGTTGGGGAGGGCGGCGATGAGGCGCGCGCTGACGGGGGGCGATGGGATGGTGAGGGTGCCGATCCAGCCTGGATGGGTGAGGGTGCCGGTGGCTGGGGGGTGGTTAGGAGAGGTGAGGGATCCGGGGATGCTGGCGGTGGGTTTTGGCGGGGTGAGTGAGGGGGAGGCGGATGGCGGGATGGTGGCTGGGGAACCGGTGTGGTCGGGACTGCCGGGGGGTGGGATGCTGTTGCGGTTGCCGCTGGTGCGGGCGGGGCGGGGGCGGTTTTCGCTGGAGAATGCGCGGGTGGTGCTGCCGGAGTTGCCGGGGCGGGTGCGGGCGGCGGCGACGTGTGTGTTTGGACCGGAGCGGCGGGAGCGGAACGGGCGGCTGGAGCAGGATGCGATGGTGGAGGTGTGTGTGTGTTTCGAGGGAGGCGTGCGGGTGTCGGAGGTGGAGAAGGTGCTGGGCGGTGGGCTGGTGGAATTGGCGAAGGGGAATGGGGAGAGACTGGATGTGGCTAGGCTGCCGGAGGTGCCGAGGGATGGATGGCCGTGGGGGGGGATTGGAGGCGTGGCGTGGGCGGAAGGGCGCAGAGTGGTGCGTGTGGAGGGGGAGCCGGAGGGGTTAGAGTATCTTCGGCGCGAGGGGGAGCGGCTGCATCTGCTGGAGATTCCGGAGACGGCATTTGAGGAGGAAGCTTATCTGCGGCGGGTGCCGGGAGTGGAGGCGGCGGTGCGGGCGGGCAAAGTGTCAGGGGCGCGGGCGCACTGGGAGATTGCGGGTCGGGCGATGGGAGTGGAGGCTGGGGTGAGACGGTTTTCGCTGCGGCTGAAGGAATCGCTGAGGTGTGGGGAGATTGATGGGATGCGGGTGGTGCTGCGGCGGGGGAAGGGTGGTGAGGAACCGGAGGGACTGAGGTGTGTGCTGATGGCGGCGGGCCGGGAGGTGCGTGCGGTGCGATTGGTGCCGGTGGAGTTTACGGATGGTTACCGGGTGGAGTGGGAGTCGCGGGGATGGGCTGCGGGAGTGGCGGAGCCGGATGTTGTGTGTGATGCGGTGGAGATTGAGTTGGTGGGGGCGGGGCCGCGGCGGTATGTGGTGTTCGGGGGAGTGGAGTTGCTGGTGCGGGAGTGATGGGGGAAGTGGAGGAGGTGGGAGATTGCGCTTTTCGAGGGGATGAGTGCGGGGCAGACGGGAGGGATGGAACAACTGCTGCTGTTTGATATTGACGGGACCCTGCTGACGGCGGCGGGGGCTGGGGTGGCGGCGCTGCGGCGCGGGTTTGCGGAGGCGTTCAGTGAGGAGTTGGGGTTTGAGCCTGGGTGGCCGGAAGTGCATCTGCATGGGAGTACGGACGGGCAGATTGCGAGGGATCTGCTGGCGCATGCGGGGTTGGAGGTGACGGAGGAGCGGTTGGCGCGGTTTTTCGGGTGTTATCCGCCACATCTGGAGCGTGAGTTGGCGGTGGTGGCGGCTCCGCAGGGGAGATTGCTGCCCGGCGTGCCGGAGTTGCTGGAGGCATTGCGGGAGGAAGGGCGGCGGCAGATGAGCCTGCTGACGGGGAACATTCAGACGGCGGCGTGGATGAAGCTGCGGCGGTTCGGGATTGACGCGTACTTCACGCCGGGGGCGTTCGGGGATGATCACCATGACCGAAATGTGCTAGGACCGGTGGCGATGGCGAGGGAGGCGGAGAGGAGCGGGCGGCTTTATGCGCCGGAGGCGGTGGTGGTGATCGGGGATACGCCGCGGGACATTGCGTGTGCCAGGGCGTGCGGGGCGCGGGTGCTGGCGGTGGCGGCGGGGACGTACAGCAGGGAGGAACTGGCGGCGCATGGGCCGACGTGGTTGTTTGATGATCTTGCGGATGCTGGTGCGGTGCTGGCGGCGCTGGGGGAGACGGCGGGTTGAGCGGGATCGGGAGGGGTTAGGAGTCAGCGGGGTGCGGGAGTGGTCTGGCGGGTGGCGGCCCAGCGGAGCGCGTTGCGGAGGAGCGTGCGGAAGGGTGGGTTGGCGAAGTCGTCGGTGTGTCCCAGGGAAGTGCAGAAGACGGGAGCGCCGGAGGGGGTCAGGAACGTCCATGCGACGGGTTCGGGTTTGGCGATGCCTGCGGCGGAGGCGGTGAGGAGCGTATGGGTGCCTGGTTGGAGCGGGGAATTGAGATAGAGCGAGCCGCCGGAGGCGAAGGGCGTGCGGGGCAGACCGGCGAGGATAGGGTGATCGGAATCCGGGGCGTGGACGGTGACCTTGGCGTCATTGGCGTGATGATTCTGATAGTTGCCGCCGAGGATGGAGACGTCCCAGTCGGGCCATGTTTCGTGGTTAGGAGGGATGGGGGTGCCGGGGCGGAGGGCGAAGGCGTGGCTGGCGGTGCGGATGCCGACGACGGCGGCACCGCGGGAGATGGCGCGGCGGAGTGCGGACATGGCGTTAGGGGCGAGGGCGGTGCGGCGCATGGAGACGAGGATGACGCGGGCGTGGTCGAGTGCGTCGGTTTGGAGGAGATCACCGGGGGCGTCAGGCGGGGCGGCGATCCATGAGGGGCGGAATTCGGCTCCGTCTTTGTCGAAGAATTCGGCGAGGGATTCGGCGGTGTGGTATTCGTTTTCGCCGGTGAGGACGGCGACGGGGATACGGGAGTCTTCGGGGAGAGGTGGGGTGGTGCCGCCGAAGACGGCGGAGCTGAGGGCGGTGCCGGTGAGGTGGCGTTCGATGTGTGCGACCATGAGGCTGGTGCCGTGGACGTGGGGGACGAAGGGAGGGTCTGCGGGGTTGTAGAGGGCGTCGGTCAGGTCGCGGAGGAGGACGGTATCGATGCCGTGGCGGACGAGCTGGCGGATGCCGAAGGAGCGGCCGCAGATGCATTTGTTGGTGTGGACGCCGGCGATGAAGACGTGACGGATGCTGCGGGCGCGGAGGATGTTCCAGATTTCGGTGCCGCGGTCCGAGATGAAGTCGGTGTCGGGGTTGATGGAGACGAGCGGGTGCTGCTGTTTCCATGGGTAGCGGGAGGCGAGACGGCCTTCGCGTTTGAGGATGGCCTGCCATGCGCGGGCTTCTTCGCGGGAATCGTCGCTGCCGCCGGAGGAGCTGTCGATGGGGTCGCCGGCGGCGGTTTCGGATGGGTTGAGGCGGTCGAGCCAGCCTGACAAGTCAGCGGGGAGGTCGGGGGCGGTGGGGGTGGCGAGGGTGCGGAGCCGTGCCGGGTGGGACTGGTAGAACGGCATGGTGTCGGAGGGGGCGTGGATGATGAGGACGCCTGATTGGCGGGCGGCGGCGATGACGGCGGCGACGCGCGGGGCGAGTTGCTGGACGCGGTGGGCGGCGCGAGCGGAGGTGTGGGAGTCCCAGAAGTCGCAGAGGATGAGGGCGGATTCCGAGGTTTGCCATGAGGTTGGGGAGAGGACGACGGGATGGCCGTGGGGTGTGGCGGGGCGTTTCTGGGTGGGGAAGGAGAGGGTGGAGTCGGCGATGGCGGGGATGGCGAGGGCGGTGAGGAGGGAGGTGAGGAGAATGCGGAGGAGGTGGCTGGGCATGGCGGGAATGGGAATTGATGGGAGGGTATCAGGGACGGGGTTGCGGGGTGCGGGACGCAAGTGCGGGCGGGATGGGAGGCTGTTGAGGAGGGCATGGTTCCCGCTGGCATTTGGCGGTGGCTGGTTTAGGGAGGGAGGATGAGTTCATCAGTGTTCGATATGACTCCTGTGAGATTTCTGCTGGCTGCCGTGGTGGTGGGTGCCGGGGTGCTGCGTGCGGATGATCCGCCGGTGGTGCCGCCGAACAAGGGGGGCGGGGAGCTTGATCTGTCGCAGTTTCCGGGGCAGGTGGTGGATGAGGTGATTGTGCCGGTGCCGAGCGAGATTTTTGCGGTGCTGGACAAGCTGGGTGATCCTGACTGGAAGGCGCAGGTGGCGGTGACGGGGCGGCCTGGGTTTACGGAGCGGACGGACGTGGCGTTGCTGCTAGGGGCGACGGTGGCGGATGGGTTTATCGGGGTGCAGGCGGAGGACCGGAAGACGGTGGAGAACATCGGCCGGGAAGTGCTGGCGCTGGCGACGGCGCTAGGGTTGCGGGAGGATGTGCTGAAGCATTGTCAGGCGATTGACGATGCGGCGAAGGGATCGAAGTGGGAAGCGGTGCGGAGCGAGCTGGATGCGACGCAGGCGACGGTGCGGGCGAAGATGGAATCGATGCGGGACGGGGCGCTGGCGGAATGTGTGTCGGTTGGTGGGTGGCTGCGGGGGACGGAGGTGGCGACGGATGTGATCATGAAGGCGTATTCCGGTGAGCGTGCGGAGGTGCTGCTGCAGCCTGACTTGGCGGATTACTTCAATGATGCGCTGGAGGAGATGCTGACGCGGGCGCGGAATGCGGAGAAGCTGAAGGCGATTGCGGACGGGGTGGCGCGGTTGCGTGAGATCATGCAGAGCGGGGATGACACGCTGAGTGAGAAGGCGGTGCGGGAGATGCACGGGATCACGGCGGCGCTGGTGAAATCCATAACAACGAAAGGCTGAACATGAGTGCCAGCGGGATTATGACGATGAAGAGTTTGCGAGCTGCTGCGGTGGCGTGCGTGTGTTTCTTTCTGGCGGTGCCGCCGGCGTTTGCGGTGGTGGACGATGCGCATTCTGCGGCGCTGGAGGGTGCGATGGAGCAGGTGAAGGACGGGTTCAAGTTGAGGCAGGAGTACTGGAAGGGGACGCTGAAGGCCGGGGAGCAGAAGCTGGTGAAGCATCAGTTGTTCAAAGGGAACCAGGTGTGGTTCTGGCTGGGGACGTCGACGGAGGCGGAGGTGAAGCTGGAGATTGATGTTTATGATGCGAAGGGGAACAAGGTGAGTGCGGAGAAGCGGTCCGGGTCGGATTTTGCGGCGGTGCATGTGGATCCAAAGAAGACGGGGACTTATCTTGTGGTGTTCAAGATTACGGGGAAGACGAAGGATGACATTGACTGGGCGCTGGTGTACGGATGGAAGTGAGCTAGCCGATCTGTGCCTGAACTGTTTGCATGCATACGGAAACACTCGAATACGAAACGCCGCACTTTCTGCAGAGCCTGTTCGCGCATGATCTGGCGCTGCTGAAGCTGCTGGAGAAGGAATCTGGGGTTAGGATCACGACGCGGGACGGGTGGGTGAAGCTGCAGGGTGAGGAGGAGCGGGTGGCTGGGGTGAGGCGGGTGTTCGGGGAGCTGGAGAAGGCGCGGCGGAAGGGGACGGAGATTAATACGCACATGTTCCGTTATGCGATGGAGCAGGAGGCGTTGGGGGTGGTGACGGCGGTGGTGCCTGCGGTGGCTGGGAAGATAGAGGATTTTGCGTCGATCAAGCTGGCGGGGTCGCCGCGGAAGCCGCCGGTGGTGGCGCGGACGCGGGGGCAACTGGCGTATCTGCAGGCGGTGAGGTCGCACGATGTGACGTTCGGGATCGGGCCTGCGGGGACGGGGAAGACGTTCTTGGCGGTGGCGTGTGCGGTGGCGGCGTACAAGGCTGGGGATTGTCAGCGGATTGTGCTGTCGCGGCCGGCGGTGGAGGCTGGGGAAGCGCTAGGGTTTCTGCCTGGGGATTTGAATGAGAAGGTGCTGCCGTATCTGAGGCCGTTGTATGATGCGCTGTACGACATGCTGGAGCCTGAGGAGATTGAGAAGATGATTGACCGTGGGCAGATTGAGATTGCGCCGCTGGCATACATGCGGGGACGGACGCTGAGCCGGAGTTTCATTATTCTGGATGAGGCGCAGAATACGACGCGGGCGCAGATGCTGATGTTTCTGACGCGGCTGGGTGAGTATTCGAAGTGCATCATTACGGGGGATCCTTCGCAGATTGACTTGAAGGATCCGGAGACGTCGGGGTTGCGGGAGGCGATGCGGATTCTGCCGGGGACTGATGGGATTGCGTTCTGCCGGTTTGGTGGGGCGGACGTGGTGAGGCACCGGATTGTGCAGGCGATCATTGCGGCGTACGACAAGGCGCGTGGGCCGAGTGATGATTGAGGATGGGCGGGTGCGATTGCAAAGTGCTGGTGGAGGTGTAGGGGGAGGAAGGCGGCGCCTGCGGAATGGTTCGGGGCGGCGCTGGAATTCAGCTTCTGATGACTATGCAACCGTGGCACCTCTGGACCATTGCGGGGATCTGTCTGCTCATTGCGGAGATGCTGACGGTATCGTTTTTTGCGGCGAGTTTCGGGGTGGCGGCGCTGGTGACGGCGCTGGCGACGGCGCAGGCCGGGTTGGGGATTGAGGGACAGCTGGGGGTGTTCTGTGTGGCGTCGGTGGCCTGTCTGGGGATGATCCGGCCATTGGCGCGGCGGTTGTGGCGGCATGCGGATGGGCGGCCGGTGCTGACGGAGGCGATGATTGGGGTGACGGCGACGGTGGTGGATGGGATCGAGGGGCGGGGTGGAGCGGGTCGGGTGCGGATCGGGGCGGAGGAATGGCGGGCGGTGGTGCCTGATGAGACGGCGGTGGAGGCGGGTGCGAAGGTGGAGGTGCTGCGGGTGGAGGGGGCGACGGTGATGGTGCGGCGGTTGTGACTGATTGACGGATTAGCGGATTCTGCTGGCGTTGCGGGCATTGGCGAGCGTAGGTTCACGCGCCATGGCCATCATTGCTGATTACCGAGTCCTTTCTTCTACTTCCTTCCGGCTTGATCCTGTTGCCGGGCCTGGGGAGCGCACTGAGATATCCTTTTCTGCACTGCTGCCTGCGGGGGTGGTGCTGACGGAGGGGAACGAACTGCTGCTGCAGTACCAAATGCACACTGCGGTGGTGACCGGACAGGGCTTGCAGATCGGTCTGGCAGTGGATGTGAACGGGGTGGAGGTGGGACGGGAGATGTATTTCGGGAATGCGCGGACGCTGTTTGTGCAGCACATTGTGGCGACGCAGCACATCAGTGCTTCGTCAGCGAACACGATCCGGTTCCGGGTGGTGTCGCCGGTGACGGGGGCGGGCGACCATGTGTTGTTCGGGCGGGTGGTGCTATGGTTTCAGCGGGATGCGAACGCGCCGGGCTGAGGGCGCGGGATGGCGGATGGCACGGATTTGGACGGGTGCGCTGGGGGGATGGTTGGTGGGTTGGGTGCGGGAAGCCGGTGGTGTCGCGGGGTCACCCGTGGAGGTAAGCGTTTTCCGGTGGTATCGCTTCGCTCAACCGCCGGCTACAAGCCGGCATCCCTACGAGATGCGCGTGTTCGGTGGGGGCGGGAAGCCGGTGTTGGCGTATGCCAGACTGGAGGCGATGTCGTCGGATTCCAGATTGGGGAATGGCTGGCAGGGGAATGAGGGGGCGGCGGCGGTGTGGAAATGGGTGTGAGGGTTCCGGTGGAGAGAATGTCAGGGGGGTGGATGAGAGGACAGGGCGCTTGGAGGCGGGGCGCTTCGGTGTGTGGAGGGGAAATGGCAGGGGAATGGCTGGCAAGGGAATGGGGCTGAGCAGAATGACAGGGCTCTTCGGGGAATTCCTGGCTGTGCGGTGCGGAGGTGCACAAAGAGACAGGCCTCTGGGGAGGTGATGACGGGTAAAACGACGGCACCCCATGGTGCACTGGCCGCGAGGGGCGAGTTGCCGTGGGGTGCCGGAGAGTTTGGTGCTGGCCTTGGCGGCGTCGCGTTGGAAGGGGCCGCGGGAGGCGGCTTGGGATCAACTGGGGTGCGGTGGAAGGAGTTCCCTGAGACGCAGGGGGCTCGAGGGCGATTTAAGCCCGACGGCGTTTGGTTGTCAGGAAGACTCCACCAACTGCCAACAGGCCGACGATGCCGGTGGGTTCGGGGACTGCGGCTGGCGACCCATCAAACTGGACTTCCGAGAAACCAGTAAAGTCCGGGTCACCCCAGTTGCTACCCACGACAAACCGCACGTGGGATGCGGTGACGGGGGTGGAAAAGCTGAACTGTTCTGGCGACAGGGGACCACCAATAGCCCTCGCGAACTCGGTTGGTGCGCCCGGGATCGTCGAGAAACTCGACCCGTCGGTGGAGCTTTGTACGGTGACCCCGCGAATCCCCATGGAGTGAAATGAACCATTGAAATTCCAGAAACTAAACCCATCGACATCATAGGTTGCGCCCAAGTCAAAAGTGATGGTGCCAGTCGGAGTTAGTACTGAGGAACGCCAAGCATTGTCGGTGGAAGATACCGCATGAAGTCCAGACAGAGTGGGGTTGTTGCCGGCAAAACCGCTTCCGTTGACCGTGTTGAGAATGTTAAACGGAGAGGGAAAAGCTCCCATGTCTGTGGAAGCGGTGACTCCGGAGATCAGGGCGGCTTGCGCGGTTGGGGCGAGGAGGGCCAATCCGAGTGTGGAGGCGGCGATGGTGAGGAAGGAATTCATAGTGGTATCAGGGTGTTTGGGTCCAGATGGGGGAGCCGTCTTTGATGGTTTGGGTGATGTGGATGTCTTTGATGGTGGTGGGGTCGACGGTGAGGGGATTTTTGTCGAGGATGACGAGGTCGGCGCGTTTGCCCTGTTCGAGAGAGCCTTTGGAGGATTCTTCGCCGTATTGTTCTGCGGCCCATGCGGTCATGGAGAGGAGGCCTTCGTATGGGGAGATGCGCTGATCTGGGCCGATGGGTTGGCCGGAGCGGGAGGTGCGGTTGACGGCGGAGTGGAGCATCATCATCTGGTCGAGCGGGGCGACGACGAAGTCGGTGTGGTTGGTGGGGCGGAGGCCGGCATTGATGGCGTCGCGCATGGGGCTGATGTAGGCGGCCTGTTCGGGGCCGCGGTTGGTGATGTGGGCGTCGGCGAAGTAGAAAGTGTGGAGCGTGTAGAAGGATGGGCGGACGCGGTACTGGACGAATTTAGGGATCTGGTCGCGGCGGAGGAACTGGGTGTGGATGGTGGTGACGTTCCATGGTTTGGAGAAGTCGCCGGCGCGTGCGAGTTCGTAGGCGGAGAGGAAGGAGTCGATGGCGGCGTCGCCGTTGCAGTGGAGGATGAGAGGGACGTTGAGGTTGTAGACCTTTTTGACCATGCCGTTGACGAGCGGCTGGGGGAAGGTGGGTTCGCCGACCCAGTTCTGCTGGCCGCCGGGGCCGCCGGTGAGGTAGGGTGTGGAGAAGAAGGCGGTGCGGCCCTGGGGGGAGCCGTCGATGGTGATTTTGACGCCGCCGATTTTGAAGTGATTGTGGTAGGATCCCCATGTGGAGACGGGGAATTCGGTGAGGACCTTGTCGAGGTCGGTGATGAAGGGGAAGGCGACGACGTCGATGATGCTGGAGCCGGCGGCGGCGGCGCGCTGCATGAGCTGGAGCTGGGGGAGGTGGGTGGCACCTTCCTGGGCGGTGGTGATGCCGGCTTTGGCGTAGAGGAGCTGGCCGGCGCGGGAGGCTTCGATTTCCTGGGCGGGGGAGAGTTTCTCGTTTTTCTCGAAGATGGGGAGGAAGGCGGTTTCCATGATGAGGCCCCATGGTTCGTCGGAGCCTTCTTTGCGGACGATGATGCCGCCTTCCGGGGTTTTGGTGGCGGCGCTGATGCCGTAGAGGTTGAGGGCGAGGGAATTGAGGACCGTGCCGTGCATGGAGACGTGGTCGACGCGGACGGGGTGGTCTGGGAAGGCGGCGTCGAGGTCGCCGCGGTTGAGGAGGCGGCCGTCGGGCATGACGGTGTCGTCGTAGCCGTAGCCGGTGATGAGCTGGCCTTTGGGGATGGCGCGGTCGGTGGCGAACTGTTTGAGGGTGGCGATGATGGAGGGGACGTCCTTGGCTGGGCCGGAGGGAGGTGGGTAGAGCTGGCACTGATTGGCGACGGCGAGGGAGCTGATGTAGTGGCCGTGGCCGTCGATGAAGCCTGGGAGGAGGGTTTGGCCGGCGAGGTCGACGATGGTGGTGTCGGGGCCCTGGAGGTTGGCGGTGCCGGCGAGATTGCCGGTGTAGGAGATGAGGCCCTTGGTGACGGCGATGGCTTCGACGGTGGTCGGGGTGGGGCCGGCCATGGTGAGGATGGTGCCGTGGTGGTAGATGATGTCGGCGAAATGGGGGGCGGAAGGAGGGGTGGCGGGCGTAGCGGCGGAGGGAGGGGCGGCCGGTTTGCAGGCAGCGAGGAGGGCGCATGCCGGGAGGGTGAGGAGGACGCGGGAAGCGGTCATGGCGTTGGGCAGTTTGGGCGGAGCATGTTATGGGCCGACGGGATTGTCAGCGGAATTTTTCCGGGGTTGGGGAGGCGGCGATGGGGTGGGGGGGTGGGGAGGAAACTTGGGGATGGGGGAAGATTTCGGTTTTGACGGAGGGGAAACCGTTCATGAGGGGAGGTGCATGTCGAAATTCACCCACGCCCCGAAGGGCATCTGCTATCTGGTTGGCGCTGGTCCGGGCGATCTTGGGCTGGTGACCTTGCGTGCGAAGGAGTGCATCAGCCGGGCGGATGTGATTGCGTATGATTATCTGGTGAACAAGGAAGTGCTGCAGTGGGCGCGGCCGGAGGCGGAGATTCTGTATGTGGGGAAGCAGGCGGACCAGCACACGTTGCCGCAGGACAAGATCAACGAGCTGCTGGTGAGCAAGGTGAAGGAGGGGAAGGTGGTGACGCGGCTGAAGGGCGGGGATCCGTATGTGTTTGGGCGCGGGGGTGAGGAGGCTGAGGAATTGCGGGAGGCCGGGTGTGCGTTTGAGGTGGTGCCGGGGATTTCGAGTACGATTGCGGGTCCGGCGAGTGCGGGGATCCCGGTGACGCACCGGGATTTCTGTTCGCAGCTGACGATTTTCACGGGTCATGAGGATCCGACGAAGGAGGAGAGTTCGCTGGATTTCCGGAAACTGGCGGAGGCGGACGGGACGAAAGTGATGCTGATGGGGGTGGGGAGGATGGCGATTCTGGCGGGGAAGCTGGTGGATCATGGGGCGGATGCGGAGACGCCTGTGGCGTTGATCCGGTGGGCGTCGACGGGGCGGCAGCAGACGCTGGTGGGGACCCTGGGGACGATTGCGGCGCGGATTGAGGAGACTGGGTTCAAGCCGCCGGCGGTGTGTGTGATTGGCGGGGTGGTGAATCTGCGGGACCGGTTGAACTGGTTTGAGCAGCGGCCGTTGTTCGGGCGGCGGATTGTGGTGACGCGGACCCGGCAGCAGGCTGGGGAGCTGACGCGGGAGCTGCGGGAACTGGGGGCGGATGCGTATGAGATTCCGACGATCCGGACTGAGCCGCCGAGTGATCGGATGGCGTTCGGACGACTGGTGCAGGACGCGCACCGTTACGAGTGGATTATTTTCACGAGTCCGAATGGGGTGCAGGCATTTTTCGAGATGTTCTACAAGTTGTACCGGGATGCGCGGGAGATTGGCGGGGCGCGACTGGTGGCGATCGGGCCGGGGACGGCGAAGAAGCTGGCGGAGTACCATCTGGCGGCGGATTTTGTGCCGGAGAAGGCGGTGGCGGAGAGTCTGGTGGAGGAATTTGTGGAGTATGCGGGGAGTGTGGAGAACACGATGGTGCTGTGGGTGCGGGCGGAGGAGGCGCGGGATGTGGTGGCGGCGGCGCTGGCGAAGCAGGGGGCGATTGTGGATGAAGCGATGGCGTACCGGACGGTGCCGGAGACGAGTGATCCGACGGGTGGGCAGGCGAGATTCCGGGAGGAGGGAGCGGATGTGATCACCTTTGCGAGCGGGAGTGCGGTGGAGAATTTCGTGAAGCTGGGATTGCCGGTGGGTGAGGGGGTGAAGTTTGCGAGCATCGGGCCGGTGACGACGGCGGCGCTGCGGCGGCATGGGATGAAGGCGCACATTGAGGCGCGGCAGCATGACATTCCCGGGCTGATCGAGGCGATCCGGGAGCATTTCGGGCGATGAGCGTGGAGGTGCGGGCGGGCTGGGACGGAGTGGCGCGGATGCGGGTCGGATCGGCGCTGGGGGAAAGAGGTGCGCAGGAAACTTTACCCGAGGCGGGTGGCGGACGTAAGTCTTCAAGGCCGGGTTGCAATGCAGCGGCGGCGCTTTTATCGGTGCCGCGACTGAATCTTCAGCCTGTGGCCCGCGTCCTGCGATTCAGTATATCACACTTGTTTCACCGATGAACAACTTCACTCCCAGAGCCCAGCAGGTCCTAGCCCTTGCCCGCAAGGAGGCGGACCGCTTCAATCACAATTACGTGGGGACAGAGCATCTGCTGCTCGGCCTCATCAAGCTGGGGCAGGGTGTTGCTGTCAACGTCCTGCAGAAGCTGGGATTGGATCTTGAGACGGTGCGGATGGAAGTGGAGAAGCAGGTGGGTAGCGGACAGGAGCAGAAGATGGTGGGGAACATTCCGTACACGCCGCGGGTGAAGAAAGTGCTGGCGCTGGCGAGCAAGGAGGCGCGTGCGCTGAATCACAGTTATGTGGGGACGGAGCACATCCTGCTGGGATTGCTGCGTGAGGGTGAGGGTGTGGCGGCGCAGGTTCTGAAGAGCCTCGAGGTGGACATTGAGCGGACGCGGAATGAGATCCTGAAGGAACTGGATCCGAATTTCACGCCGCAGGAAGGCGAGACGGAAGACGAAGGATTCCAGGAATCCGGTGGTACGCCTGAGCCGCGGAGCAAGAGTGGCGGGAAGGAAGGGAAGACGCCTGCGTTGAAGGCGTTTGGGCGTGATCTGACGGAGATTGCGTCGAAGGGGGAAATGGACCCTGTGATCGGGCGTGCGGATGAGATTGAGCGGGTGATTCAGATCCTGTGCCGCAGGACGAAGAACAATCCGGTGCTGATTGGTGAGGCTGGGGTGGGCAAGACGGCGATTGTGGAAGGACTGGCGCAGGAGATTGTGGTTGGGAACGTGCCTGAGATCCTGCGGGATAAGAAGGTGATCACGCTGGACCTTGCGCTGATGGTGGCGGGGACGAAGTACCGCGGTCAGTTTGAGGAGCGGATCAAGGCGGTGATGGATGAGATCCGGCGGAACAAGAACGTGATTCTGTTCATTGACGAACTGCACACGATTGTGGGTGCGGGGTCGGCGGAAGGGGCGATGGATGCTAGCAACATCATCAAGCCTGCGCTGAGCCGTGGGGAGTTGCAGTGTGTGGGTGCGACGACGCTGAACGAGTACCGGAAGTACATCGAGAAGGATGCGGCGCTGGAGCGTCGGTTTCAGACGGTGAAGGTGGAGGAACCGAGCGAGGACGACGCGATTCTGATTCTGATGGGGATCAAGCCGAAGTATGAGACCCACCACAAGGCGGTGTACACGGATGAGGCGATTGTGCAGTCGGTGAAGCTGTCGTCGCGTTATCTGACGGGACGGTTTCTGCCTGACAAGGCGATCGACATCATGGACGAGGCTGGGGCGCGTGCGCGGATTTCTGCGATGACGCGGCCGCCTGAGTTCAAGCAGATCGAGGCGGAGATCGAGCGGATCCGGAATGAGAAGGAAGGTGCGATCAAGGATCAGGATTTTGAGAAGGCAGCGGCGCTGCGTGACGGCGAGCGCAATGCGCGGAAGAATCTTGAGACCCTGATGGAGACGTGGAGGACGGGGAATGAGGAGAAGCGTGTGACGGTGGGGATTGAGGAGATCATGGCGGTGGTGAGCAAGTGGACGGGTGTGCCGCTGAACCGGATGGAGCAGAAGGAGACGCAGAAGCTGCTGAAGATGGACCAGGAGCTGAAGGGCAAGGTGATTGGTCAGGATCACGCGGTGGTGGCGATTTCGAAGGCGCTGCGGCGGAGCCGTGCGGATTTGAAGGATCCGCGGCGGCCGATCGGGTCGTTCCTGTTCCTTGGGCCGACGGGGGTTGGGAAGACGTTTCTGGCTAGGAACCTGGCGGAGTTCATGTTTGGGGATGGCGATGCGCTGATTCAGATCGACATGTCCGAGTACATGGAGAAGTTCACGGCGAGCCGTCTGATCGGGAGTCCTCCTGGGTATGTGGGATATGAAGAGGGCGGACAACTGAGCGAGGCGGTGCGGCGTCGGCCTTACAGCGTGGTGCTGTTTGACGAAGTCGAGAAGGCGCACCCTGACGTGATGCATCTGCTGCTGCAGATTCTGGAGGAGGGGACGATCACGGACAGTTTCGGCCGCAAGGTGGACTTCCGGAACACGATCATCATTCTGACATCGAACGTGGGAGCGGAGCTGATCAAGAAGCAGAACGTGATGGGCTTTGGTGCGATTGGTGCCGATGCGCACGACTATGATTCGATGAAGGACAAGATCACGGAGCAGGCGAAGAGGCACTTCAAGCCTGAGTTCCTGAATCGTCTGGATGATCTGATTGTGTTCCACATGCTGGAGAAGACCGATCTGATCCGGATTGTGGATCTGGAGATTGCGAAGGTGCTGAAGCGGGTGCGCGACAAGCACATTCATGTGGAGCTGGATGAGACGGCGAAGGAGTTCCTGATTGTGGAGGGATATGATCCTCAGTACGGGGCGCGGCCGATGCGTCGGGCGGTGGAGCGTCATCTGGAGGATCCGTTTGCGGAGCATCTGCTGCGCGGGGATGTGAAGGAAGGCGACACGGTGAAGGTGACGCGGCGCGAGGGCGAGAAGGCGCTGAAGTTCAGCATTGAGGAGCAGGCACCGCCTGCGGAGGGGGAGACGGCTTCGGTGGAAGGCTGAGAGGAGAGAGATTGAAGACCCTTACTGCGCCCGCGACTGCCGAGAGGTGGTGGCGGGCGCGGTGTTTTCGGGGGTAGCGGGTTGATGGGATCGGGCGCGCGCTTGCAAAGCGGTTGGGGGGCCGTCATGGCGGAGGGATGCTGACAACACCGGTGGCCCTTGGGGCGAAATCGTATGAGGTACTGACGGGGCGAGGCCTGCTGGGGGAGTGTGGGGAGCGGGCGCGGGCGATGTTTCCGGGGTCGGGGCGTTGCGTGGTGATTACGGATGCGAATGTGGGGCCGCTGTATGCTGGGCGGGTGGTGGCGTCGCTGGCGGGTGCGGGGATTGAGGCGGAAGTGATCACGGTGCCGGCGGGGGAGCCGTCGAAGTCTTTTGAGGTGCTGGAGACGGTGACGCGGGCGATGATTCGTGCGGGATTGGACCGGAAGGCGTTTGCGGTGGCGCTGGGAGGCGGGGTGATTGGGGACTTGGCGGGGTTTGCGGCGTCGGTGTTTTTCCGGGGGATTCCGGTGGTGCAGATACCGACGACGATTGTGTCGGTGGTGGACAGTTCGGTGGGAGGGAAGACGGGGATCAACACGGCGGAGGGGAAGAACCTGATCGGGACCTTTCATCAGCCGCGACTGGTGCTGATTGATCCGGAGACGCTAGGGTCGCTGCCGGACCGGGAGTACCGTGAGGGGTTTGCGGAAGTGATCAAGCATGCGGCGATCCGTGATGCGGCGATGCTGGACGAGCTGGAGGTGCTGGCGGGGGAGAGCGGGCGGGACGGGCTGGAGGCGTTGATTGCGCGGAATGTGGCGATCAAGGCGGCGATTGTGAGCGAGGATGAGTTTGAGACGAAGGGATTGCGGGCGTTATTGAATTTCGGGCATACGATCGGGCACGGGATTGAGGCGAGTGCGGGGTATGGGGAGATGCTGCACGGGGAAGCGATCAGCCTGGGGATTCGTGCGGCGCTGCGGTTGTCGGAGGAATTTGCGGGATTGGATGCGGCGGTGACGCGGCGGCTGGTGCGGCTGTTAGGGATGTGGAGGTTGCCGTTAGTGCTGCCTGAGACGATCGGGACGGCGGCGGTGCTGGAGAAGATGGGTCGGGACAAGAAGTTCGACCATGGGCGGCTGAAGTTCGTGCTGTTGAGGGCGGCCGGGGATGCGTTTGTCAGTGGGGAAGTGACGGCGGCGGCGGCGGAGCGAGCGATTGAAGGGCTGAGGGAAGCGCCGGGGGAGTGAGCGCGGGGGATGGTTAGGAACGCGAGAGCTGGTCAGTGCTGGTTCTGTTTCCACCAATCGGGCGGGCGTTCCCATGGTTGGAGGGGAGATGGTGGGAGCCCGTGTTCAGCGGCATGGGGGTCGCGGAGGACTTCTTCGATGAGGAGTTGTTCCGGGGTGGGGGAGCGAGGGCGCTGACGGAGGGCGATGATGCAGGCTCCGATGACGGCGAAGGTGAGGAGGAGACAGAGGAGGAGCGTCCATGCGAGCCAGTTGCTGATGGTGGCGGCGGAGGCTTCGACGGGGCCCTGCCAGACGCGGCCGGGGATGGAGGGGAGCGGCTGGCGGTCGGTGAGGTAGGCTGCGATGGACTGGACGTGGCCGGGGAGACTGGAGAGGAGGGCGTCCATGCGGAGGGGATGGTGGTCAGGTGCCGGAGGAGCGGTCCTTGTCGAGGAGGAGGCGCATGGGGACCATGTGGGAGTGGACGAAGCCGTTTTTCTGGAAGAAGCGCTGGGATTCCTCGCTGACGCGGTCGGTTAGGAGCGTGATGCGGCGGAAGTCTTTTTTGGCGGCGAATTCCTTGACGTAGTTGACGAGTCTGGAGCCGTAGCCGTGGCCGCGGTGTTCGGGGCTGACGATGACGTCTTCCATGAGGATGACGAAGCCGCCTTCTGCGGTGCTGATGGTGAAGAGGAGATTGACCATGCCGATGACCTTGTGGTCATTGCGGGCGACGAAGATGCGGCCGCGGTTGGGTTGTTCGAGGATGAGGCGGAGTCCGTGGCGTTGTTTATCGGCGTCCGGGTGGAAGTCGGCTTCGATGGCCATCAGGGACATGACGAGGTCCGTCAGTTCGGAGAGGTCCTCCAGAGTGGCGGGTTCGATGCGGACAGGATCCGAGGAGGTTTCCATGGGCGGGCGCGGTCGGTGAGGTGATACGTGCCAGTGGCGGGAGGGGAGGGCAATGGGGAATCCGGTGCGTGGGTGGGGAGTGGTTGGTGGGTGAGAGCCCGCGGATGCGGGAGGAGGGAACGCTTTGCAGGGGGCGGGCGGATGGGATGTGGTGAGGTTTACAATCAACCCCCCACTGAAATGAAACGATTTGCCTTCATGACACTGCTAGGCGCGGCTGCGGCTGCGGGAACCCTTGTTGCGGACGATGCGACTGGCTGGCATTCCCTGTTTGACGGGAAGACCCTTGAGGGATGGAAGTCGAATGAGGAAGTGCCGGGGGTGTTCACGGTGGAGAACGGGGCGATCAAGGTGAAGGGCGGGCGGGCGCATTTGTTTTATGCGGGGAAGGTGCAGGACGCGAAGTTCCGGAATTTCGAGTTCAAGGCGAAGGTGATGACGAAGAAGAATGCGAACAGCGGGATTTATTTTCACACGGAGTTTCAGAAGGACGGGTGGCCAGCGAAGGGTTATGAGTGCCAGGTGAACAATTCGTTCGACAAGGATCCGCGGCGGACGGGGAGCCTGTATGCGGTGCAGGATTTCAAGGATGTGTTTGTGAAGGACGACGAGTGGTTTGACTATCACATCAAGGTGGTGGGCAAGCACATCACGGTGACGGTGAACGGGAAGGTGACGGCTGATTACACGGAGAAGGAAGGAGATCCGCGGGGGGACGGCGATCAGAAGAAGTACCGCTGGGTGAGTGCGGGGACGTTTGCGTTCCAGGCGCACGATCCGGGTTGCGAGGCCTACTATAAGGACATTGCGGTGAAGCCGCTGGACTGAGGTTGGGAACTCCGACGAACTGAACGATGAAGACGCCTGCCTTTTTCCTGATTCTGGCTAGTGTGAGTGTGCTGACGGGTGGTGAGCCGGTGCCATTGAGCAACGGCAAGGACCTGAGCGGCTGGACGGATGCGGCCGGGAAGGCACCGGGAGAGGGCTGGAAAGTGGAAGAAGGCGGCGTCATTCACCGGGCTGGGAAGGCCGGTGATCTGTTTACGGCGAAGGAGTACGGGGACTTCGAGCTGAGTTTCAGCTGGAAGATTGCGGCCGGGGGCAACAGTGGGGTGAAGTACCGGATGAAGGAGTACGCGGGGAAAGGGTTGCTGGGGCCGGAGTATCAGGTGCTGGATGACGAGAAGCATCCTGACGCGAGGGTGGGTCCGCAGCGGCAGTCGGCGGCGCTGTATGATCTGGTGGCGGCGGATGCGGGGGCGAAGCGGTTGAAGCCGCCGGGGGAGTGGAACGAGTCGCGGATTGTGGTGCGCGGGGGATCGATCGAGCACTGGCTGAACGGTGCGAAGGTGGTGTCGATCACGGTGGGATCGGATGAGTGGAAGGCGGTGCACGCGAAGAGCAAGTTCAAGGGGGTGCCTGATTTTGCGGTGAACGCGAAGGGGCGGATCATGCTGCAGGACCACGGGGACGAGGTGTGGTTCCGGGGGCTGATGATCCGGGAGTTGTGAGGGATTGAGAAGGGGTTGAGAGGGCTTGCCGCGTTTCCTTCTGGAGGAATTCAGGGGCCTGCGAGGACGCGGAGGGCGAGTTTGACGGCGAAGGGGATGGTGAGGAGACTGACGAGGGTGGTGACGACGATGACGCGCATGGCGGTGGCTTCGTCGCCGCCGTAGCGTCGGGCGAGGATCATGGGGAAGACGGCGGCGGGCATGGCGGACTGGACGGCGATGACGTGGCGGAAGTCCTGGGAGGCCCACGGGAGGAGGAGCATGCCGCCTAGCATGGTGAGGGGGAGGATGGCGAGGCGCATGACGATGCCGCCGATGGCGGCGCGGGAGTCGCTGAGCCAGCCCTTGCGGCCGACGAGGTCGCCGAGGGTGGCGCCGACGAGGAGGAGGCCGAGGGGGACGGCGCAGTCGCCGAGGAGGCGGGAGGCGCGCTGGATGGTTTGGATGGCCCATGCGGCTGGGGCGCCGGGGGCGAGGAGCGGGAGCCAGTCGATGAGATTGAGGAGGAGGCCTGCGATGATGGAGCCGACGACTGGGTTGAACATTTTGCGGAAGGCACCGTGGGCGGAGGGCTGCATGAGCCAGACGCCGGCGGTCCAGAGGACGAGTTCGACGCCGAGACTGTAGACGAAGAGGACGCCCATCCAGTTGCCGCCTGGGAAGAGGACGGACATGACGGGGATGGGGAGGTAGCCGTAGTTCTGGATGGAGCAGGCGAGGGCGAAGGTGCGGCGGGTGGCGGGTTCGCGGAGGCGGAAGATGGGGGCGGCGGCGTAGGCGAGGAGCCCGCCGAGGAGCATGAAGAGGACGCCGCAGACGAAGGGGATCCAGACATTTTCGGGGCGGCGGAGGGCGGTATTACCGACGACGTTCTGGAGGATGAAGCAGGGGTAGGTGACGTTGACGGCGAGGCCGATCATGGAGGTGTCACCTGCGGGAGTGAGGATGCCGAGACGGCGGAGGGCGGCCCCGGTTCCCATGAGGAGGAAGACGGGGAGGGCTGCGGTGAGCAGGAGGAACGTGGAGACTTCGGTCGGCATGAAGTGTCAAGGAGGCGCGGTGGGGCGGAAGAGGTCGGGCCATTGGGAGCGCCATGCGGCCGGGAGGCGGAGCGGTTTGGCTTTGGGCATTTCGACGAGAGCGAGGGCCTGACGGCAGGTGACGAGGAGGGCGCCGTCGGCTGGTCTGGTGATTTCGAAGCGGCACCAGAAGCGGGCGCGTTCGAGGGAATCGAGCCAGCCGCGGATGGTGAGGAGATCGCCGAGGAGAGCGGGGCGGCGGTAGTCGATTTCGGTGCGGACGACGACGGCGAAGTGTTGTGAGGCCATCATGGAGCGGAGGTCCATGCCGAGGGAGGCGGCGAGCCGAGTGCGGCAGGTTTCGATGAAGCGGAGGTAGGCGATGTTATGGACGACGGCACCGGCGTCGGTGTCGAAGAACATGACTTCCTCTGAGGTTTCGAG
>JAIXVE010000188.1 GCA_027483175.1 Verrucomicrobiaceae bacterium
CCTCCCCCCACTTCCCACTTCTCACTTCTCACTTCTCACTTCTCACTTCCCCTCCCCCTCACCGCCCCCTCCGCCTCCAGCACCGCAAGATTCCACACATGAAACCGCAACCCCGCCAGCACACCCAGCATCCGACCATCCGCACTGAACCCTAACGCCGTCACCGCCCCACCCAGCGGATGCCTCAGCATCCCCAGCGCCTCCCCGCTCCCAGGCGCATGAATCGACACCGCCTCCGGCGTCAGCACCATCGCCGCATACCGACCATCCGGACTCGCCGCCACCCGCCCGTCCGCCCCCGGCACCACCCCAACCACACTCCACACTTCCCGCCCCTCCGCCACATCCCAGCACTTCACCCGCCCATCCCCCGCCACCAGCACGCGCGTCCCACCCGGCACAAACGCCGCATCTCCTAGCACTTTTTCCACCGGCACGTCCCGCCACCGCTCTCCATCCGGCCCGCCACCCGGAAAAACCCGCACCAGCGGCCGCCCTTTGTCCACCCCGCCCACTAGCAATCGCTCCCCGTCATCGCTGTACCGCACCAGCTTCGGTGCCGCCAGCGCCTGCTCAGGATGCATCCGCTTCGTCCACGCCTTTCCCCCACCCCCCTGCCATTCCAGCACCGCCAGTTGCTTCGCCGCCACCGCCGCCATCTCCCGCCGCCTCGGATGCATCGCCACCACCGGATCCCTATCAAATCCCGAAGCCACCACATACCTCGGATCACTCCAGTCCACCCCCGGCGCAGGCAGCAGCTTCCCGAAAACCCCCGCCCCCGCCACCAGTCGCTCCAGCACTCCCACCCCAGCCCCCAACCCCACCGGCAGCGCCGACACTTTCCCAGCCACCGCCCGCATCACCACGCCTCCCGCAGGATCCACCGCCAGACTCCGCAATCGCCCGCAATCCACCGACGTCACCGGCACACACCCCTCCGCCTCAAACGTGTGAATCCCATGCCCCGCCGTCACCGAAAACCTCCCGCGGTCCGGCCATGCCACCAATCCTGGCTCCCCGCGGAAATACGTGTTCACCGCCGGCGAAGGCACCAACCGCGCCGACGCCACCGCCTTCGATGGCACAAACCGGCAGATCACCCGCCCCCTTCGGTCGTTCCGCGAAATCCCTAGCTTCTTCCCGTCCCCCGACACCACCACGTTGTGCCCGGGCCAGTTCATCTGCGCCACATCCCGCCCGGTCACCGTCTCAAACACTTTCGTCAATCCGTCCCGTCCCTGCGTCAGCACATGCCTCCCGCCGTCAAACGCCGCGATCGTATCCGCCGCCCCCGAATGCGCCGTCACCATCCACATCGGCCGCGAATCCTCCAGACTCCACGCCGCCACCCGCCCATCAATCATCGCCGCAAATATCCGCTTGTTGTCAGGACTGAACGCCGCCCCATGCACAAAATACGTGCTCGCCAGCTGATACTCCCTCACAACCTTCCCGCTCGCCGTCTCCACCAGCTTCAGCCCGAATCCGGTCTCGTGCACCGCCGCCAGAATGTACCGCCCATCCCCCGAAATCGCCTGCGGACACCAACCCTTCCCCACCTCCTCCAGATACCGATGCTCCACCGACGTCGCCCCCAGATCACACACCACGATCTGCCCTCGTTTCCGCTCGTACCCCGTAAACCAACGCCCGTCCGCCGAAAAGAAATTCCACACATACAGCGTCGGCATCCGGTGCACCACTTCCCCCTTCTCCGTATCCCACAGCTCCGCCTCGCGTTCCTTCGTGATCAGCAGCAGCCGCCCGTCCTTCCCTAACGGCCCATTCAGCAGGCCCATCGTCGGCAACGCAGGCACTTTCCTCACCACTTTCCCCGTCGCCGTCTCCCGGATCGCCGTATGATCCCGCTCGCTCGTCGGAAAATACCGGAAATCCCCGTCCGGCCGCCCCGCATGACCTCGGCTGTCATACGCCATCACTCCCTCCTCCACAAACTGAGGCATCGCCACCAGGCTCGCCTTCAACTCCAGCGACTCCACCTTCCCTGCCAACCCCGGCGATCCCTCCGCCTCCCGCATCAACTCCTCCCGCGCATCCCACGGCCCGTTCCGCAATCGCGCCCGGATCCCCGCATACGTCGCCGCACCCTCCCCCTTCCGACTCGCCTCCTCCGCCGCCCGCAGCGCCAATTCCCGCTCCCTCGACTCCGTCAGTAGCCTCCTGTCCGTCCGCGCCGCACGCCACGCCGTCCCCGCCAGCAGTCCCAATGCCATCACCAGCGCAATACCTAACACCCCCAGCGCCGGATTCCGCCGCGCCCATCGCCACACCCGTTCCACTCGCCCGACCGGCCTAGCCAGAATCGGCCGATGCTCCAGCCACCGCCTCAGATCCGCCGCAAACCCCGCCGCACTCGCATACCGCTGCCTCGGATCCTTCGCAAGGCTCTTCCCCGCGATCACCGCCAGATCCCGAGGCACTTCCACCGGCAGCACCGACAACTCCTCCTCCACAATCTTCCGCAGCAGCGCCGGCAACCCGCTCGCATCAAACGGCACCCGCCCAGCCAGCAGTTCGTAAAACACCGCCCCGAGGCTCCACACATCACTCGCCACCGTCGCCTGACCCGCATTCGCCTCCGCCACCTCCGGAGCCGCATAATGCGGGGTCCCCAGAAAATCCCGCGTCATCGTCATGCTCTCCGCACCATCCAGCAGCTTCACCAGCCCGAAATCACTCAGATACGGCGCCCCCATCTCGTCAAACAGGACGTTCGCCGGCTTGATGTCCCGGTGCAGCACGCCGTGCCGGTGCGCATACTCCAGCGCATCCCCTAGCCGCACCACCAGCTCCGCAATCTCCCGCCACTTCCCCGCATAGTCCCCGCGCCGCGCCGCAAGGGTCCCGCCCGACGCTAACTTCATCGTGTAGAACGGCAGATCTTCCGTCTCATCCACCCGGTACACCGGCAGAATCGCCGGATGCTCCAGTCCCGCCAGCGTCCGCGCCTCCTGACGGAACCTCACCCTCATGTCCGCATCATCCCCTAACTGCGGCCGCAGCATCTTCAGCGCCACCTCCCGCCCAGGCCCTCGCTCCCACGCCAGATATACAATCCCCATCCCCCCGCGCGCAATCTCCGCCCTCACATCATGCCCCGGCACACGCAACGCCGCCGCCCCAGCACCAACTGCTCCCACTCTCTCCTCCACCCCGCCACCACTCGTCTCCCCCTCACCCCACAGACACGTCACACAAATCCCACCCGAATACCCCGCCGGCAATCGCCGCCCGCAATCCAGACACTCGCGCTCCCCCTCGTTTGTCTCCGCCTCCTTCATACCCTCACTTCCCCTCCAGCAGTCGCCTCAGATACTCCATCTCCTCGTCGATCTCGTGCGGCGCTCCCACCGTACGCCTCACCTCCGCTCGAAGACACTCCCGCAACCGCCGCCGCCACTTCAAAACTTCCGACTTGAACGCCGCCAGCGTCAATCCCAACCGCCGCCCTCCTTCTTCGTAGCTCACCACTTCCCCGCCAGCCCCCAGAAACGCCCCCATCACTCCCGCCCGCTCGTCCCCATGCCGACCCGCCAGCTCCCCCATCACCCGCGCCAGCGCCGCCTTCATCACCGCCTCCGCCCACGCCAAATCGAACTCCTCCACCTCCTCGTCGTCCGCCATCATCTCCAACTGCTCCATGTCTCTCAATGCCTCCCACGACAACGCATCCACCCCACCTCCCCGCCGCTCCGCGTGCCGCCGTCGCCACTCGTCGACCAGCCAGTGATCCAGCACTACCTGAAGAAAGGTCCGGAACTTCCCGCGCTCCCGGTCCGCTCGGTTCAAGACCCCGCGCTCCATGAAGTCCAGAAAGAATTCCTGCGCCAGATCCTCCGCCTCGTCGCGCTCCCAGCCCTTCGCCAGAATCGCCCGCCGCACCGGCTCCCAGTACGCCCGACACAACGATTCCAGCGCCGCGCGCCCCGCCGCATCCCCATGCAGCGTCGCCCGCGCCAGTTCGGTCCATTGCGTCGCCGGAAACATCCCGGCAATCATGCCCGCAACGCTCCCACCGCGCAAGCCGCAAGCCTTCCCTGACCCGCCCACTTCTCATTCCACCTTCTTGCTCCACTTCCGGTTCTTATAAGTCAGCGTCGCCGTCTTCTCGATGCTGATGCAAAGCGGACAATACCCCAACTCCGCCGCCAGCCGCCCCTTGCCGACCAGATTCAACCCCTGCGGGTTCTTCACCCCCACCAGCGAAATCTCCCCAGTCACCGACACAATGCACAGCACTTCCCCCTCCACCGACAGATACATCTTCCCAATCCACGTCGGCCCTTCCGTGAAGTACCCGATCCCCGTCCCCGCTCCCACACTCAGATTGAACAGGCACGTGCTCGGTATCCCAATCAGCTGATTCAGCGCCATGTGCACTTCCCCGTAAACATACGCCCCCGTGAACGGCGCCTCGCCTAGCGCTTCCTTGATGCTCTGATCCCAGAAGAACGGCGCTAGCGAACACGTCTTCCCGAAGAACACCCCGCCCTTCGCCTTGAACCCTTTCCCAACCTGCATCGCCACTTCCGCACTGAAATAATTCTCGTCCTGTCCGAACATCATCGCACATCCCATCTCGCTGATGATAAACTGATCCCCGAACTTGATCTCACCCAGGATCTCAATCGATCCCCCCAACCCCGTCAGCCCGCCGTCGCCCGCAAACTGAAACCGGGTGTCAAAACTCACCGTCAATCCCGGATACGCCCACTCCAGCGACACTTCCTTCGCCCCAAGGGTCACCTCCGTACCCATCTCTCCCTTCGGCAGGCAACCACCAGGCGTGTTCTCGGAATTCAATTCCCGGATCTCCAGAAACACATGCGCCTTCATCGCCTCCGACGCCTTGAACTCCACTTTCAGATCCAGCCTCAAATCCGTCAGCGAATCCCCCCGGATGTGCGCCTTCCCCTTCAGTTCCGCTCCCGCCATCACTTTCGCAGCCCCGCCCATGAACTCCGTCAGCTTCTCGTCCACTCCGCCTAACACCGTCGCAATCAGCTCCCGCGCCGCCGTGTCCGCCTGCTCGAACACGCCGTCCATCACCTGCCTCATCTGCTGCTCCACATCATACAGGCGCTGCTTCAGTATCTTCAGCACCGACGCCGAGATCCCCGTGGAGAAAAACCGGTCCGCCATCGCCTCACGAATCTTCCGCCGCAGCTTGTCCACTTCCTCCGGGTGACTCGGCATATCCAGCCCCGCCTTGTATGGCTTCAGCAGCGAACTCACATCCCCAGCCACCTGCCCAACCGCTCCCTCCAGCTCCGCCCCGGCCCCCGCCAGCACACTCTTGATCTCCGTCGCCAGCGGCCCTTCGCCCTCCAGCCCCTTCAGTAGCGCCTCACAAACCTTCTCCGCCTTCTCCGCCAGCACATCAAGCTCCGCCAGCACCGGCCGCGCCGCCGCGATCAGCGCATCAATGTCCTCCGCATACACCGGATCCTCCAGCTTCTTCGACACCTTCCCAGCCATCCGCTTCGCCGTCGTCGCTATCTTCTCGAATTTGTTCCCCTGACCGGGCTCCGAATACTTCCGAAACTCCACAATATGATCCCGCGCACTCTCAATCCTCAGCTTGATTTCCTTCAGCAGCCCCAGCACTCCCGTCCCGCTCCCAGCCACGTCCTTGAATCCCTTCAGCAGCCCGGTCTTCCCCTCCCCTAGCAGTTCAGCAATGATCGCCTTGTCCACTCCCTTCGTGAAGGTCTTCGTCCCCGGATCCCAGTAATCATCCGACTGCAATTCCGTCAGAAAAGCCTCCGCCTGCGCATCCATCTTCGCATCCAGCGGCCCCGCAAACAACCGCCGCATCGTCGGCTCCAGCAGTTCCTCAATCGCCTCCCGCCCAGCCATCAGCACATTCTCATCAATCAGTTTATCCAAGGTCCCCAGCAGCTCGCTCACCTGATCCGACGCCAGACTTGTCAGGCTCAGCTTGTTCAATCCAGCCTTCGCCCCGAAATCAAGATCCGCATTCTCCGCCGTCAGGGTCCGGCAACGGTGCTGAACCGAAAGCACCAGCAGGCTGCTCGTCTTCTCCTTGAAATCCTTGAAACTCCGCGACCCAGCCTGCCACACCATCGGATAATCCAGATCCACCACGTCAAGCCACCGGGTCTGCGCATGCATCCGGAATCGGTCATCATCTCCCGTAAAACCCTCCCGATACTGCGCCACCGTCACTCCGTTCGCGTACCCGCGGTGCCCCACATCAAACGGCTGCTGCGTGAAGTAATGCTCGTCCCCAATGCTGAAACACTTGGTCTTGTCATGAAACCCTCCCACAAGGTGCAGCACCGCCCCTTCATCATTCTTCTTCGCTCCCGTCTGCAAATGCACCGGCGCATCCTCGAAAAACGGCAGGTTCAGCTTCGCAGCAATATTCAGCCACCCCACCTCCCCAGGCGCTGCCGCCGCATGGTTGAAATACGCATCCCCCACCGTCGTCGCCGTCCACCTCTCCTTGCCAGGCCCTGCCATGTCCAGATTCGGCGGCAGCTTCAATCGCGACACCACCGGAGGATCAGTCGCCTCATTCGCTCCCGTCTGCAGCTGCCCGCTCGGCAGAAATCCTAACGTCCCATAAAGCGGCTGCGCAATCTCCGACGACCACGCCTCCACCGTCGCCGACAACCGAATCTCCGTCGGATCACACGCCCCATCCGCCATCGGCAGAAACGCCGCCTGCCGAATCCGGAAATCCGCCTGCCAGTACTCCAGCACCCGGTCCTCCGCCACCGCCGCAGGACTCAATTCCATCCCCGACGGCGCACCCAGACACGTGAAGAACAACTTCTCGAACTCTAGCGCAAAACCCGACGGCGCAGGCACCTCAAGGCTCCCCTTCGTCCTCGAATCCGTCACCCGGCTGTACCTCAGCTGAATCCCGAAATCCTCAAACAGCAGCGGATACCCGCCCAGCTCCGCCCCCGGCGGAAAGCTCCCCGTGTACGCCTCATGAATCCCCGACACCCCCGCCCGCCGCGTCACATACTGACACCGGTGACTCAGATCATACGACCCCGTACTCACACCAGCCAGCACCGACCGACCCGTGAAACTCCCGCCGCTCGTCCGGAAATTCAATCCAGCATAATCCCCCGTCCCTTCCTCGAACGCCGCCGTTCCCGGCCGAACCATCGTACCCGTCACCCGATTGAACCCGCTGTGCAGCATCCACCCCGGTCCCTTCGCCCCGCTCACCGCTCCGCCGCCGCTCAGAAAACACCCTGGAAAATGCAGCCCAGTCTGACTGAACAGGCTCGTCTCATGCGCGAACTTCCCTAACGCCGCAATCCGTCCCCACTGCAGGTTCGCGCTCGCCGCCAGCGTCCCCGCCGCCTGCACGCCCCCGTCCGCCGTGAACCGCAGCGGCTGCCCCGCCCCCGCATCAAACACCAGCAGCGCCGCAGGCGTGTCCGCCGCCGGACAATCCTCACCACCGCAATCCTGCGCATACGGCACTTGGATGTCCTGCAGCCCAGTCATCACACTCTGCGCAGTATCCACCGCATCCCCCACGATCTTCATCACCGCATTGTTGAACCGCACCGTCGAATCATACGGAAAATGCGTCCGCGTATATCCACCCGCAATCCCCAGCTGCACCGTCAGCTTCGCCGTCCCCGCACCATCCGCATCAATCACCACATTCCCCGTCACCGTCTCCGTCTTCCAGAACACCATGTCGTTCCCGCGCTTCAATCGCTCACCCCCCGCCACCTCTGCGTCCGCCAGCAACGCATCGGTCTCCGCTCGCCTCACATATCCAGCCGTCTCCGTCGACGTGAACGTCAGCCGCGGCTGCCCAACCACCCAATCCACCCGGCTCGCCTGCATCCACACCGGCTTCGATTCCTCACAAACCCAGAAATTCGTCACCCGGAACAGCCCCGGCCCCACCGGCATGTACCCCGCCGCCATCCCCGTCCCGCCAAACACAATCTCACTGTCCCAGATCCGCGTCGCCCCCGGATCCGCATTCGTCGTCACCCCAAGCCCAGACGGCAGCACCAGCGCCACATCCGCCGTCGCTCCAGTCGGACTCATCACCAGATTCCGTCGCTCAAACCGCATCCCGCCACTCGTCCCGTAAACCCCCGCTGGCTCCGTCACCGGCACCGTCCCCGACGCCAGCAGCGCATCCCCGTCATCCTCCAGCACCACATTCAAGGCACTCCCGTTCCCCCACGTAAACCCTCCTAACCCCGTCAGCAACCCACTCTGCCCGCTCACCCGCAACCCCGTCGCCCCGATCCCACTCCCCGTCAGCGCCCCAGCCACCGGTCCCGGAAACACCACTTCATTGAAAAATCCCGCAAAAGCCCCAAACCGCATCACCCCACTGAAATGCAGCAACCGCTGCGGCACCCGCTCCACACTGTTCGCCGCCACCGGCAGTCCAGCCCCGGGACTCGGAAAATGCCCGATCGTCACCTTCACAACATAGAGCTTCCCCGCCGACTTCAGCGTCACCGCCGGCCGGATCGCCAGCTGCGTCGTCGTCTCGTACTTCGATGGAATCCGCGGCCCCACCCCCGGAACCTCATGCGACGCCATCGGCACCACCACCGTAAAACTGCTCTGCTCCAGCGCCACCGGCGTCACCGACCCCTCTTCCCTCAACTCCACATTCAGCCGGAACGTGATATCACTCTGCGTCGGATTCGCCAGATACCCGTCATATCGGTCCGCTCGCCACTCCGCATTCACCAGAAACTTGTCCCGGTCCGCCGTGCTCGCCACCGCCCACACCTGCGACCACGTCACCGCTTCCAAAGTCGGCACCACATTGAACGAACTGTCCGCACTCGTCGTGCTCGTGAAATGCCGCCACACCCGCGCCGCCGAATTCAGTGTCACCCCAGTACTAGCAAACGCCCCCACCCCAGCCACCCGCCGCCAGCACGTCAGCCGCACTCGGTACTCAGCCCCAGGCGCCAGCATCCCCGCCGGCGTCAGACTGACACTCCCCGCCACGTTGAACGCATCCGCATTCACCGCATTCCGCGCCACCGTCACCCTCGTCACCGTCGCTCCACCCACGCGTACGTTCACCGCATCACCAGCATCATCAATCAATTCATACCTCAACTCGAAATCATAGCTGCCGCTCGTATGATTGAAATCCACCACCGACGCCACTTTGATCGCGTCACGATCATAACCCGCATCCCCGATCAGCGCATCCGACGCAATCAGATCGTTCACGGTGTTCGTGATTGTCAGGCTGTCAATCGACGGCACCACCTGCGCCGCCGCCCGCCCCGGAATCCACGCCAGCAGCACTGCCAGCAACGCACTCTTGATATAGCTTCTCATGTTCATCGTTTCGTTGAAATTCAGTTCGCCTCTCAATCCGCTAGACTCATCACCGCCCGGTAGAACTTGCTCGGATCAGGCGGCAGCGGCAGGGTCACCTCAAACTGCCCACCCGGACTCGCCGGCACTTCCATCAGATCCTCCCACCCGTTCACGCCGTCACTGCACTGAATCGTGAACTTCACCATCCCCGCATACGCCGCAGGATACTCCCACGCCAGCTTCAGATCATCCCCGTTGATCACCCCGGGCTCAATCGCCGGCGGCCCCAGATCCACCGGCTCCGTCCCCTTGCTCTGCGCCACCTGCGGATCGGTCCCATCAAGGAGTTCCTGCAGGTTCGAAAACCCATCCCCATCACTGTCGCCCAGCGGTTCCCCGCCGCCCGCAAAAAAGAAGCAGTCCCACGCGTCCGGCAGCAGGTTGCCATCCTTGTCCTCCGCCACCGGAACCGGCAGATGCGTCACCCGCAACGAGATCACTTCCACTTCATCTCCCGGACATTCCGGATCCACGATGTCCGTGTACCCAGTCACCACTAACCGCGACCCAACCCCCAGCGTGAAGCTCTCCGGCAATTGATAGGGCACTCCCTCCGCCGCCACCAGACTCACCTGCCCGGCCTGCCCCACCCGCTTCAGCAGCGGACACGTTCCTCCAAAGGTCTGCGCCGTCACCTCAAGGGTCTGCGTCACCACCGGCCGCGGCGTCAAACCCGCCAGCAACCCCGCAATGCTCCCGTAAGCAGCCGTCCTGTCAGCCCCCGTCACCGTCGCCGCCGCCGCATACGCCGCAGGCAGGCTCCCGTCCCTCACAAATCCCCGCAGCACATCCAGGGGCGGCTGATAATCCGCCGCATTCTCCCCAATCCCCAGCAGGCTGCTGATCCGCCACACATCTGTCGCCACCGCCCGCAACCCAGCCACCGCCGCACTCCCCGGCGGCAACAGCGCCGCCCGCAGCACGCCATGCACGCCCGCCAGATCCCATCCCGGACGCGACTCATCCACCCGCACCCGCAACGCGCTCATCTCCTCCGCACTCAGCGCCCTCTTCCCCGCCTCGCCAGCCCGCAGCGGAAACACCGTCACATTCCCACCTTCCACTCCCGGCAACCCCCGCGACTCAGCCACGCCATTCAACCACCGCTCAAACACCAGCGCCGTCAGCACGTGATGCTCCGTCAGATCCACCGGCACCACCACCGGCTGGCTCGCATTCCGCGCAGCCAGCGCCGCCGCCTTCCACGCCGCCACTTCCTGCGCCGTCGTCCCGTTCCCCGGCACATAACCAACCTTCGGCACCGGCAACCGCGGCACCGGCACCAGCCCAGCCAGTTCCCGCCCGCGCATCTTGTCAGGGTCCGCCGTGATCACTCCGTAAACACTCTGCCCCACCACCGCCGCCAGCGGCGCTAACGTCGCCAGCCCACCAATATTCAACGCCGGAATCGCATACCCAGGCACCCCAACCTCCGTCGCCCCTCCCCCCAGTCGCGTCCCATCCGGCGTCCACACTTCCGCCGTCATCCCCACAGTCGCCACCGTCCTCAACCCACTCGTCCCATCCAACGGCCGCGGCACCCCGCGCACCGTGAACGACCCCGCATGCGCCACATGCGCCGCCGGCTTCTTCTTCCCATCCTGCGGATCCGTCCCCGCCAGCCATTCCTCCAGATCACTGAACCCATCCCGATCCGGATCCCCGCCACTCTGCGGATCGATCGCCGCCAACTTCGGCAGGGTCGCTTCCACAAAGTCCGGCACTCCATCCCCGTCACTGTCCACCAGTCCCGCAGGCACCGTGAAACTGTAACTCGCCGTCTGCACCGCGGTCTTCCGCTGGCTCCCCGGCATCACCGCATAATACTGCACCGTCGCCGCACTCGTCAGCCGCGGCTTGAACCCAGCCGCCGCCGTCCACGGCCCATTCCCCACCCGCGCAAAAATCTGCGCATTCCCAGGCGTCCCCGTAAACA